>CALKXO010000416.1 GCA_938003615.1 uncultured Pirellulaceae bacterium
CAAGAAACTCCGGCCGCTAAAAAAATTCTTAAACAACTGGCCTCCAAAGCCTACCGTCGGCGTGTCACTGCCGACGAACTTGACCGACTGATGGAGATCTACCACTTCGCCCGCAAGGACAAGCTGGGGTTTGACGCCGGTATTCGTTTTGCAATGCAAGGCGTCCTCGTGTCGCCGCATTTTTTATTCAAAGTTGAGAAACCGGTCCCTGAAGGTGAGACCCGTGATTTGAGCGATTTTGAATTGGCCACCAACCTGTCGTACTTCATCTGGAGCACGATGCCCGACGACGAGCTGTTTCGGGTGGCGGCCAAAGGAAATCTAAGCGATCCAAAGATCTATCGACAACAGGTGGTCCGCATGCTCAAAGATCGCAAGTCGCTGGCGCTAGTCCAGAACTTTGTCAGCCAATGGCTTCACCTGCGAGCACTCGACCGGATGGAGCCTGATCCAGATCTGTTTCCGGATGTCGATCGACAGCTGCGCGAAGACATGGCAACGGAAACGAAATTGCTGGTGGCTGACCTAATTAAGCGGGACGCACCTTTGATGGATTTATTGAGCGTTCCCTATACGTTTCTGAACGAGCGACTGGCAAAACATTATGGCGTCGAGAACGTCAAAGGAAATCGATTCCAAAAGGTGGCCTCGACCAACGAGGATCGCGTTGGGTTGCTGACACACGCCAGCATTCTGACTTTGACTTCCAACCCAAATCGCACGTCACCTGTCAAACGAGGCAAGTGGATCATGGAGAATCTGTTGGGCGAGGAGCCGCCGCCGCCAGATCCCGATGCGATGCAGCTGGAAGATCAGTCGCAATTGAGCGGAACCTTGCGCCAGCGCATGGAGCAGCATCGGGCCAATCCGGCTTGTGCGGTTTGCCACCGCGTGATGGACGAACTGGGATTTGCGTTGGAGCATTACGATCCGGTGGGTCGATATCGAGAAAAGGATGGCAGTGACGAGATTGATCCGCGCGGCGAATTGCCAAATGGCACGCGCTTCCTTGGGCCGAGCGAATTGCAAAAAATGATCCGCACACAAATGCGGGACAAATTTGTCAGGTGTCTTACTGAAAAGATGCTGATTTACTCGCTGGGTCGCGGCTTGGAGTACTACGACGATTGCACCATCGACCAAATCATGAGTAAAGTAGATCAAGCCGACTTCCGCTTTTCATCACTCGTTCATGCGATCACCGAAAGCAAACCCTTTTTGTCACGGACCAATAAATAAAACGAACGAATGTTTGTTTAGCCGATCTCATGAAAGATTGGACCTGCAGGTTGAGACGCCACAAAGTCTTGCGATGAGACGTCTTATGGTATTGGCCACCTAAATCGAAAGCCAGCTATGAAACCTAACCAACCGATTTCTCGGCGAACGCTGTTACGAGGTATGGGCGTTGCGATGGCGCTTCCGTGGATGGAAGCGATGTCTGGTGCGACGCCACTGATCACCAGCGTTGCCAGCGCCGCAAAACCTAAACTGGGCGCCGGCGCGGCACCAGTGCGGATGGCTTTCTTATACGTGCCCAACGGAATGCACATGCAGGACTGGAAACCTTCGGGCAACAGTTCCACCAATTTCAAGCTTAAGCCGATTTTGAAACCTCTAGAGGACTTCCGCGACAAGATGAACATCATCAGCGGTCTGTCGCTTGATGGAGCGTTTGCGCATGGCGACGGCGGTGGAGATCATGCACGTTCGGTTGCCTCGTTCCTTACTGGTGCCCATCCGAAGAAAACTCACGGTTCCGACATTCGCAACGGCGTATCGGTCGATCAGGTCGCCGCCGAAAGGATCGGTCATCTAACGCGGCTAAAATCACTCGAACTGGGGGCCGAAGAAAGTTCGACCGGCGGTCAGTGCGATACGGGATACAGTTGCCTATACACGTCCAACATTTCATGGAGAACCGAGCGCTCACCGCTTTCGAAGGAGATTGATCCGGCAGCAGTATTCGAACGTCTCTTCGGCGCGGAAAACGGGGCTGGCGGCGTGATCGACACGCGCTCGTTGACGGCCAAGGCGCGGGGGCGAAAGAGTATTCTTGATTTCGTTAACCAAGAGGCCAAACTGTTGCACGGCAATCTGGGAACGCAGGACCGCAGGAAGCTTGACGAGTACCTGTATGCGGTGCGCGATATTGAGCGCAGGTTGGCTAAATCGGACAAACTGGATGCGCCGGAAACGGACATGGAATCGTTTCAGCGACCGGTGGGGGTTCCTCAAAAATTTGACGAACACATCAAATTGCTCATGGACATGATGGTGTTGGCGTTCCAAACCGATTCCACACGTGTGGCCAGTTTCATGTATGCCAATGCCGGCAGCAATCGCAGCTACCGAAACCTCTCCATCAGTGATGGGCACCATAATATCTCGCATCACGGCAACGCGCGTGATAAGCAGCAGAAGATTAGCAAGATCAACACGTTCCACACGACCTTGCTCAAGCATTTTCTTGAGCGACTCGATTCGATCGACGAGGGCGCTGGTTCGCTGTTGGACAACAGCATGATCATGTATGGCAGCGGCATTGCGGACGGCAATTCGCACAACCACAAAGACCTGCCGATTGCGCTCTTTGGCAATGGCGGCGGCACAATCAAAACAGGCCGACACATTCAACTTCGTTCGGGTACGCCGTTGACGAACCTGTATTGTTCGATGCTCGAGCGCATCGGCGCTCCAGTGAAGAAGTTCTCTGACTCAAACGGCGTCGTGAACGAATTGCACAGGCAACCCGAAGCGCGCGAGTGAATCACTATCCCGAAGCGCGTGCAAGGTGGGCAGCGCACTCACATCGGACTAGACCACGCGTCGCAACCATTGCTCACAGCGATATTTCTCTGCGGTCAATTTTTGCGTCAGTTCCTCTGGCCACTCAGTGGTCGTTTGCTCAGCTTCCCAAGCGTTGGCGATCGCAACTCTCAGTTGATCGGTTTTCGCCGGAATCGAGGCAACGAACTGATCGTGGGAGCGATTGGCGCGGTAGTCGGGTTGGCGAACGGGCGTGCCGAGACACTGCGTTATCGTACGTGTGTCGAAATCGCAAATCATCGTTCCGTGGTAGATCAGGAAGTTGCGTTTCACCCGTAAGCTATTTCCAGATACCTTCCGCCCGCCAATCGTCAGATCGCAGGTTCCTTCGATCTGCGTTTCGATTCCAAGGCTCGAGAGCGCTGACTTCATGGTCTCCATGACTTTTGCGTGAGCTTGGTCTAACATGCGCAAGTGAGGACGTTTCTTCAAATCCAACAGCACGGCATACATCAAACAGCCTGGACCAGTCACGATCGACGCCCCTCCCGAAGCGCGGCGGAACATCTTGATTTTCTGTTTTGTGCACCAAGCAACGTTGACCTCTTTCTCAAGTGGCGAACTCCTGCCGATCACGACGAACGTTTCATTGGGTTCCCACAGACGCAGCAACTCATCGTGCCTTTTCGTTGCGTCGGCCGTTTCCACCAATGCCTCGTCGAGGGCCAAATTTTCGGCGGGAGAGTGAAGCGTGAGGTCGAGTCGTTTCATGGCGGAAGACGGGGGAACAGCCGGAGGGGAACTGGATTGAAGGAAAAAAGTTGGCCTGCCTACGCGATTTTGCCAGCAGCCAACTGTCTTGGTCGGAGATCACCCCACAATAGTTTGTAACGATTGTAGCGAATGGGGCTTGGGGAAAAGCCCAAGCCGGCGTCAGACTCTAACAGAACCGACAAATTGAACCACCAGTGATTAGAATTCCGGGGCTTGGCAGCGTAAGATACCAACTGCCGCCTGTATTGGCCGAGCCAAATTTTTGCTTAGGTGAACTTAATTCTTTGGTGATTGCAGTGTTTCCCAAACGACTCTTATTGAACCAGTTTCTTCTTCCTTGCCTTGCGCTGGTGGTTTCGGCGGCGATCGCGGTTCCACCTACAGCTATCGCTCAGCAATCAACGACCACATGGAAGACTTGGGACCAGACTTTCCATTGGGAAGAACCGGTCACGGAGTATCGTTGGGAAGAACAGGAAGTCGTAGAGACTTCCTACAAGAAGAAAATGGTACCGGTCTACCAAACGGAAACCGTCGAAAAGAAATCGATCACCTACCGACCGGTAAAGAAAACTAGCGAGCGCGTCGAAAATTACACCGAAATGGAACCGGTCACGGTAACCAAATATCGTGAGCGCGAAGTTCAAGAAACCAAGTACGATACCGTTACCGAGATGCGTGAGGAGTCATATATCTCACGGCGACCGGTTATCGAAACCGTCATGCGGGACAAAGAATTCAAGGTGCGTGCGAAAGTTACTGAGAATGGTTTTCAGTATCGCGACATTACCACCTATAAGCCGACCGCCGTTGCAGAAACTGCGCTGGTTCCCACCAACGTCCTTGTTCCGGCAACCGCTGCCGCCGACAGGCTACGGATGCAGTGGCTGCGTCCGGGATACTATACCGATCCTGCCAGCGGTCTGACTGCATGGCGAAGAAGAGGTTTGCACTGGGCGATGCCAGCTGCACCAGCGGGCGCTGTTGTCCCTGCACTTGTTCCGCAAACCACTGCCGCAACGGTGTACGTTCCGGAGGTTTCTCGTAAGGCAGAACCAGTTGAGATTAGCCGGTATGTTGATCGGGTGGAGACACGGAAGGTTCCCGTCGAAGTCGAACGCATCGAAGAAAGGGTGGAGACACGTAAGGTTCCCGTTGAAGTAAAACGAGCTCGGAAGGTGACGCGCGTCGAAAAGATTCCTTACACCGAAACGACGTACCGTGAGGTCGAGCGCACGAGACGCGTTCCTGTCGTGGAAGAGACGATGCAGAAAGTTGAAACGATCGAGCCTGTTGAAAAGACGACTGCGAAATGGGTCGAAAAACAAGAAGCCATTGAGACGCCGAAAATCGTCAGGCGCAAAGTCGCCTACACGACGACCAAGAAAGTTCCTTACCTTGTGAAGATGCGAGTGCGCGTCGACAGTTATGGAAACAATATTGGCGAACCTGAGGCAGTAGACGCTCAATGGCGCGCATTCTTCAAAGCGCTCCAAGAGAAGGGGCAGTCGGCGAATTTTGAAAACGCAGAATCTGGCAAATCGATGAAAAGTGTGGTCGAGAAACCTAAGTACGACAAGTCCTCGATTTACTACACGGACCCTAGCTTTCAACCGCTGAACGCACCTGAGCCAACTCCCTCGGATAGGGCTGCCTCGGATAGGGCTGCCGCTGCCGACACGGTACCAAGCTTAATAGAGACGGCGGCGGATGTTCCACCGAAAGTAAATAGAGTCAGTAAACCCAAGGTTGGTGGGGATAACCGCGTGCGTTCGATTCTGGTTCCCGAGACCAAACAGAACTTTATTCCGAGCACAAAAATGAAAATGCTCGGCGGAGCCCCGATAAAAGTAGAGATCGACTCCGGCAAAACTAAAACTTCAGCTCGCACATCGATTCCTGTGGACGACTCAGCCATTGAGAACAAGTTTGCTGCTCCAATCACGACGAAGACTGAAACCAGCCTTAAGCCGGCGTGGCAAACGTTCGATCCGCAAGTGATTAAACAGCCTGCTGTTCCGAAGACGGCCCCGGTTGCCAAAAGCGACGATGCGGTGTTCGTTCCCGACATTGATCAGGTGGACGCACTGAAGCGGCAGCCGATCAGCGACATCTACTAGAGCGGACAAGCATCGTTTGAAGAATCTGCTAAAGCCATTTGAATCCTTTCCGCGATTGATGGCCCGAATAGAAAAAGTCTTTCTCAGTCTTCCCGACGAGATTCATCAGGATCTGTTGGGCGATGAGAGTTTTTCTATTGCGCTCGACGATTGCGAGCCTGGACGCGGCCGAACTGTATTGGTCCGTGCTCCAGGGACCAGCGGAGCGAGTCGATCGGTGGTGCTTAAGCCGAGGCTAGAAAATTGTAGCGAATCGTTCACCTGTTATATCATCGCCCACGAATTGGCCCACGCTCATTTGCTCAATGGTGGCTGGGGCGCTATCACCTGCCGCGAGGAAGCAGCCGATGCGCTGGCCGCAACGTGGGGATACGCTAAAGTCCCGCGCGAATGACAGAAAGCGGCGCGCGTGCTTAATTGCCGCCACACCTACTCGCGAATTTTTCCATCGCGGCAGTACTCACATTTGACGGCATCGTCACCGCGACAAGCATGGCACCGTGAGTACTGGCGTGTCCACCGATAGTGTTCTGTCTTGTGTTGTTTGGGTCCACGTGGCTAAGGACCTTTTTACGGCTCTCCACTTGCTTGAGACAGACGCAGGAGCGAGAAAGGGGCGCAGCTTATATTGACTTCAATTCGAGCCGCACATCGAAAACTTGTTTGAATTAATTTTCTTGATTCATTGTGAATCCAAATATCTTGGAGACGGGAGTTTCTGCTCGCGCTAAAAATTGAATCCGCGGCTTGACAGGCAAGAGCGTAAGTCACTAAGAAACACATCGGCAATTGAAGCTTGCGATTCGTCAATGGCTAGTTGGATTTGTTTTCTTTGTACAGCTGATGGCTGTGTAAACACTCGGTTCGATGAGAATGTGAGATTCAGCAACTCATTGGAACATTTAGCGAGCGGGTGATCTTGACTTGCCAACCCTCGAATCAAGTAGCTCAATGATGACCATCGTCCTTTTTCCATCAATAGCCTAAGGGCCGCATTCTTCCCTGCCAGAGACTGGCACGTCTTGGTCAAACCAAACAGGAAGTCTGAGTCGATTGATTTTGCAATCGGTTGCAGTTGCTGGTGGACTGCTCTTACTACCCTTGAGCTTTCGTCGAGCAATAACTTTTGCAATTCAAGGACATCGGACTCACTTCCGACCCGGCCAATTCCGCGAGCCGCTTCTGCACGCCTGCTTGCGAAAGGAGAGTGCAGATAACTGAAAAAAACCTCGAGGTCAGTTTTTTCTCCACTGGCCACAAGGCCAGACAAAGCCGGAAGACTATTGGGAACACTCAACAGTTTTTCACGATAAATTGCTGCTGCGTCACAGTTCGCCTTTCGAAGGTAGAACATCGCAGCATCCCGCAACGTTCTACTTTTGTCGAACAAGCATCGCGTCCAAACATCAACACTGCTCGATGGGGATCGTTTCGCCTTCAACTCATAGGCTTCTTGGCGTACAAGATTGAATTTGTCTGACATCAGCTCGTCAGCGATGTCATTGCATTCGTTTTGCGGTAAGTAATCACCGGCATGCTTCAAGCTCTTGGTGCGAATGATTTCGTCGTTCGATGCGATGCCAAACCTGATCGTGTCCGCCAAATGATTCCCTTTTCGGTCAAGCAAATACTCAACGAGTAACCGGGCCGTCTTCTTGGTGCAAGAACCAATCGCTGTTTGCAATTGATTTCTATTCTCTGGTGCGATTAGCAAGTTAACGTATTTAGAACCCGTTTCACTTAGGTCTCGCCGTTTGCATTTAAGCAAGTGAAAAATCAGGTTTGTTTCGTCAGCGAAATGATTCAGATATTCGGGGGTAATCTTGCGATGTACCATTGTCTGGGCATCATCGGAGATTGAATCCACCCAGTCGTTCTGCCTAATCAATAGAAAGCGTAGTTCATCGCCAGACTCAACCCCTGAAAGAAATCTAATTGCCGCATGCCGCACGTAGCCATTCTTGTGAAGGCTAAGCAAGTTCCCTACCGCAACGTCATTCGTTTTCAAGAGGAATGACTCGACCTCTTTCGGTTTAATCTCGTTCCAACGCTCCGAGACGTAACCGTAATAATATCCTCCAAGCAATTCATTCAGTCGGATCAACTCTAGCGAGGGAACGAGACTAAGAAGCCTCTTTAGCCCTAATGAAGCCGCATCGTGGATCCTATTGTCTGAGGAGAAAAGCCCACTAGCAACCGCAGGGATCACTGCAGGCTCATCCCTGTATACTAGTTGCTCAATCAGTTGCACTGTCTTGCGTCGCCCTCCAAACAACGCAGGTCGCCTTACTAAATTGTACAGGTCCTCTGTCTCTTTTTCCGATTCGGATGATAGTTTCCACATCGACATGCAATTGATTCTTCTACGAACTACTTTGGAATTCTTGCTTGACCAACCCTATCGCGAAAAGGTTCACTCAGCAGGGAGGGGCGTCAGCTTCGACTCTGAAGAACTCGGGGCAAACTTTCAGACGAAATCAACTTGTTTGCCGCGTCGCTCTGCCCTCTGCTTACAAACAGCCTACGGAGCGACAATCTTCGCAATTTTGCTCAGTCCGTATTGATAGTGTGATTTCATGCCAGTGGAAAAGAATGGGCCGAAGTAGCCATAAAACGGTCCGCCGGGAAGTTGTCCTTGACTGCGCCAGCGGACTTCGGTCGAGCGCGCGTTCAACGGCGTTAGCTCGATCGTCGATTTCATCTCTGGGAAGTTCGCAAAGGTCATCGAGTAATTCACCGATTGACTTTCATTACGTTCGGTAATCCACAGATTTCCCTCGCCACGTTCGTCAGTCCATGTCTGAGAAAGGCCATCTTCGGAATATTCTAGCGACTTGACCGTCTCGCTTTCAAGACTCCATTGGGACCATGCTTGCCACTTCGGAAGCGTTTCGATCTCCTGATAAATTTGCTCAGGAGAAGCGCTGATCGTTTGTTTGACCTCGAAATCATACGAGCGAGGCAGCAGGGCACCGATGACTGCGATGACGCAGATCACAAGAAAGATTAAGCCAAACAAACGTAGCCAGTAAATCATCAAAACTCCACTTATTCTATTGAACGCCGTCTGGATCTTCCGTGTCTGGATCTTGTGGGGCGCGATCCAAAGTGCCTTCGCCTTCGTATGGAAGACCGTAGCTTTCATCCAGCCAGTTTCCGAGATCGATTTGGCGGCAGCGCTCCGAGCAAAACGGCATCGCAGTCGTCATCGCGCGGTCAAAAGTCGTACCGCAATACGCACACCTGAACATCGTCTGCTTGGGTTTTGGGGACACGGATTCTCCGGGCTGATGTGAGGTGCTACCAGATGGGGAATTACCTCTGTGTGCGTTGTCGTCTGAAGGATGTTCGTGATGCACGGTAGTTGCCTCCGGCGGATTGCAGTTTTGCGTGACGTCGATTGAAAAACAAAAGGAGCTGAATCGAGTCAATACTCAAACGCAATTCCCTCACAAAGTCAAACCCACAGTTTGACGCACAAGTTGAGGCTGTTCAAGAGTTGGCGTTGTAGGTGGAGAGGATTTGCAGTCATTAAGAATCTATCCCGAAATATCGTTGTAGATTAGACATTCGTGATGCGCTCGACAAAAGTGGTGGGAAGCCTATCCCACCTTTAGATCTACCTTTTGTCGGGGGCGTCATTTGTGTCCAACTCGAGGTTTCAGGGGAGGTGCTAATTCCTCGCCGGCTGTCTGTAAGTTAAAACCTGAAATGTTTTCTCATTGTGAGGGGCTTCAATGGCGAGATTGCCGTTTTTCCGCCACATCGATCCGTCACAAACTGGTGAGAGTGTGTTATAAACGAGTCCGCGGGGTAGGGCATTAAACGAATCCCTCTTGCAATTGCGGGAACCCAATTGGGGAATCATTTCAGCTGTCACATTCTCTCAACTTCCACTAAATCGTTACACCAATCCAAGATCGTCGAACCAAGAATCCCCTATGAACACTGAGTTGGTCCTGAAGTTTGTTTTAAAAGCAAGCTGTAGAACATGTCTGTCTGCGCGAATGTTGCTAAACTTCTTTCGACAAAGTCGATTTCAAATTGCCTTGTGCTGTCTAATGGTGGTTTGTGGATGCTCGCTATCAGGCTTATTGCAAGCGCAAAACGCTATCATCGTTGACGAGCCGGCTGCGCAAATCGCACCTGCAAAAGGCCCGGCGGTAAAACTGGTCAGATCAGCGGCGCAAGACACGGTTGTAGTGCCCACGAAGAACGCTGCCACGACCCCCAAGGTTGTCTCTGCAACGCCAGATGTGGCTGCTGCGAAATCGATTCAACAGAATGCCAACACCGAAGGCACCTCGGTCCCCAAGGCTGCCGATCGGCCGGCTGAAAAATCTAACGCGAAATCTAACGCGAAATCTAACGCGAAATCTAACGCGAAATCATCCGAAGCGAAATCTAACGCGAAATCATCCGAAGCGAAATCTGTTCAGTCACCGGCCGTGACTTCCACCGCACCAGAACAGAAGTCGCCTGCGGCGATTCCAGCGATTCAACGCGATCTGCAATTTGACGATTTGCCGGGTTACCCACGGTACAAGGAAATCCGAGACAGCGCTCGCAAGTTGCAAGAAGGTGGACGTGTTTTCAAAATCCGTTGGTCGCGAGACGGGCAAAAAATCGGCTTTACGCTCGACGGGCAGAAGAAACAATTCAACGTCGCCGGCGGATCAATCGTCGATCGAATCGACAACCTTGTCGATAAAAGCCTGCGGGACAAGGTGACCGCCAAACCAAAAGTTGAGCGTGCCAAACAAGTCACTGTGGAGAGGTCGCCCGACAAAAAATGGCGAGCTGTTTACCGCGACCACAACGTGGTGCTCGAACCCAAAAGCAAGGGCGCTTCTGCGATTAAGGTCACCAAAGACGGAAAATCTCGAAGGCGGTTTGGGACGTGCTGCTGGGTTTATGGCGAGGAGCTGGATCAGCAAACCGCCATGTGGTGGTCTCCTGACAGTCGTAAGCTGGCCTACTACGAGGTCGATGAGTCGGAAATGTCGGACTACCATTTGACTGTCGACAACACGTCCACCTATACAAAACTGCAAACGGTTCGGTATCCCAAAGCTGGCGACAAGAACCCGAATGTTGCTCTGCATATCTACGACATCGATACGCGGCAAAGCGTCAAAGTACAGGTTGATGGAGACTCGTCACAATATTTGTTCAATGTGCGGTTTTCCCCCAGCGGAGAAGAGTTACTTTTTTCTCGCATGTCTCGACGCCAGAATCAACTGGACGTAATGGCGGCTGATGTAAACGATGGCAAGACTCGAGTCGTGGTTTCTGAAAAACAAGCGACTTGGCAGAACAGCCAACCTCTTATGCGATTCCTCGAAGACGGGAAACGATTCATCTGGGAGACCGAAAGGACGCTGTGGAAGCAGTTTGAGATACGAAATCTTGCCGGCGAAAAGATCACGGACCTGACTGATTTCGAAGACTTCCCGTGCAATAAAATCGAACTGGTCGATGAAGCAGCAGGCTGGATCTATTACTCGGCCTACAGTGATCCGTCGAACCCGTACAATCTTCAGCTTCATCGCAGCAAAATTGATGGATCGAAAAAGCAACGAATTACTTCTGCGGAGCTAAACCATAGAGCGTTCCAAATCGCCCCCAGCCACGACTTGGTTGTGGCAGTGCGCGAGCGCTTTGACACACCAAGATCAACCGCCGTCTATCGCTGCGAGGATGGGAAAGAGGTCGCGGTTCTGGCTCAATGTGATAGTGCGGCTGCCGAATCAATGGGGCTGGTGGCACCGGAGATGTTTGAATTTCTGGCGAACGATGGTGAGACGAAGATTTGGGGGACGCTGCACAAGCCGTCAAATTTTGATCCGAAAAAGAAATACCCACTGTTGATCGACGTTTATGGCGGACCGCAGTCGACAGGGATCACCAACACTTGGTCCCCAGCCAATCCGATTTGCGAATTGGGTTTTGTGATCGCCAAAGTGGGCAACCGAGGTACGATCAAACGCGGGAAAGCGTTTGAATCGGCCAACTTCCGAAATCTTGGCGGACCGGATCTGGACGATCAGGTGTCTGCTGTCCAGTTTTTAGGGCAGAGGAACTATATCGACGCCAGTCGCGTCGGCATTTGGGGGCATTCCTATGGCGGCTATCTTTCAGCGTTGGGGATCTTGAAGTTCCCCGATGTCTTTCACGCCGCGGTGGCCGGTTCGCCGGTGACGGACTGGAAGAACTACGACACGATTTACACCGAACGGTACATGCAAACGCCGCGCGAAAATGCGGAAGGATATAAATCATCTTCCTGCCTCAAGTACGCGCGGAAGCTCAAGGGAAAACTGCTGCTGGTACATGGCTTGATCGACGACAATGTTCATCCCACCAACACGTGGCAATTGGCCAAGGCATTGCAGGACAAGGACAAGCGTTTCGACATGATGGTCTACCCCGGATTTAAGCACGGCGTGCAAAGTACTTACGGGGCGCTTCGCTGGGAGTATTTCTTTCAGCATCTCAGACCATGAAGCCGAAAAAGATCTTGATGGCGTCGCTGGTTCCGTTCTGGTATCGGCAAACAGGAGCGCAACAACGTATATTCGCGCTAGTTGAGGCGTTGCAAACCGGCCAACACCAAGTGAAAACGTTTTTTCCGATGCCAGGATTTACGTGTGATCAGGAGCTGATCAAAAAGTACGCGCTGGACGTAGAGCAGCACACTTCCGATATGCTGCCGAGCGGTGTAATGCCCAAGGCAAAGTGGTACGTTCGCGCAGTCGCCAATCAGTTAAAGACAGTCGCTGCGGGCTTGCCATCGATTTCCAATAAGACTTCTGGACTGACACTAGAAGACTACAAATGGCCTTGGGCGCAGGTGGCCTTCGAGCAAACAGTCAAGCGTTACCAACCGGACATCATCATTTGCCAGTACGTAACCACTGCGTGGTTGTTGGAGGGAATAACTGATTCTCAGAGGCATGAAATTCACTGCATCATCGATACGCACGACCTACTGTCCAATCGCAACGAACAATTTGAGCAACGCGGGCACGGCCACTGGATCAAGATCTCTGCGGAGGAGGAATCGAAAGTGCTCGCCAGGTTTGATACTGTCATCGCGATCCAACGTCGTGAGGCGGACCTTATGCAGTCAATGGCTCCAGCAACGCGGACCGTTGTCGTGGGGCATCACGCAGGCGACAGCCAGATCGTCCAACGGAAGAGAGCCGGTTCTTCAGCATCTCAGAGGTTCGCGCTTGGCTATATTGCGTCCGTCAATGCCAGCAACGTCGACGCGATCGAGAGATTCCTAGAAGAGATATGGTCACCGATCGCTGAAAGTAGAGCCGTTGAACTGGTGGTGGCAGGCGCGATCTGCGACACCATCGCGCCGCGCGTGGATCAACTCAATGCTCAAACACGGGGAACCGTACGGCTGTTGGGAAAATTGGATGAAGTCATCGATTTTTATATGGAGATTGATGTCGCGATCAATCCGGTCCGGTTTGGGACAGGATTAAAAATCAAAACCGTCGAAGCCCTTTCCCACGGAGTTCCGGTTCTAACGACCGAACCCCAATTGCCCTGCAATGACGACACTTCACCCGCAGCGGTGGTCTACTGTGAGAGTTTGGCGGTCTTGGCGGACGAGATTGAGCGACTTCAGGCTGACGGGCGGCATTTAGAGCTTCTCAAATCAGCAGCGATTGAGGCTGCTGAGCGGTCCGGACAAGCCGTTTACCAAGAATTGTTGGAGGTAATCGCCGAGCCCTAAGTCGGTCGGATCGGCTTGGGGTGGGGCTGAAGAACCGGCCAAAAAATTTAAAGTGAACCCATCAAATAATATTGACTCAAGACCTTGTGGAAACCGGTCGATTGCTGCATATTATTGATCCGCATTTTGCGGCCGGCGAGTCCGGTAAAACCTATTGGAGATGTGACTGAGTGGTCGAAAGTGCCTGATTGCTAATTAGGTGAACGGGTCAAACTGTTCCGCAGGTTCGAATCCTGTCATCTCCGCTTGAAAAGCGTTTATTATTACACGCGCATGAAAAAAGCCGGTTCGGGCATTCCGAACCGGCTTTTTTTAGTGCTTTCTTTCATTTGGACACTATTGGCCGTGTCCTGTTTGCTTTCCTGCTCTCGGCAGGAACAAACATCAGCACTATGGTGCTCAACAGACATACTCAAAGTTTCCTTTTGGGTCTCCCATAAATAAAAAAGTGAAAAAATGGGCCGGTCACCACAGCGATCTTGGCGGAATTCTGAAGATCGGCTTTGGGAGGAGGTTTAGCTTTCGCTGTGGATTAGTCAGATGCTGTTGATCGCCTTACTTCTCTGAAATAGTGCACCTGTTTGCGGTGACTGTTGGCAGTGGAACGACAAACCATTCGCGTGGCGTGAACCGTTTGCCATCCTCGTCAATGATGTCGAGATTCAGGCAGGCCTTGCAACAATGACGCAAAATATGATTGCAAATCTGTTCGTGGCATTGCGATGTTTTCTGGTGGTTGCAGTACTGAAGCGCGCAGACTTTGGTAAACTCTAGGCTTTGCAGTCTGAAGTCCATTGATAGAAGTTCTCAAATAGCTCTCCATGCCTCAACTTGAACACATCACCGCGATTGAAAAACGGCTTTGGTCTGCTGCCGATAACCTGCGAGCCAACAGTAACTACGCCAGCAACGAATACTTCCTGCCTGTCATGGGGTTGCTGTTCCTGCGTCATGCGTACAGCCGTTACCTGATGGTGCTGCCGGAGATCACGGCCAGCTTGCCGACTCGTGGTGGCAAAACACGTGCGCTAAAAAAGGAAGACTTCTCGCAAAAGTCCGCGATCTTCCTGCAAGACAAAGCCCAGTTCGATTACCTCGTTGCACTACCCGACAGCGAAGACCGCGCCAAAGCGATCATCGAAGCGATGGAGTCGATCGAATCGGACTACACCAGCCTTCGCGGCAGCCTGCCCAAATCGGAATATCAAGATCTCGATAACGACGTTCTCAAGAACTTGCTGAAGTCACTCAACCCCGACGAACTCAAAGAAGTCGACGAAGATTTCGACTTTGAAGAATCCCTCCGCGATATTCACATCGAACTGGAAGACCTCAACACCGAAGCGGTCAAACTTGCCAAGACGATCAAGAAGAATTTCTTGGAGTTGGGCGTATGAATCAACTATCAAAATCGCTTCCTGAGGATTACGAAAATATCCTCGCTCAGTTAAAGCAACGGATCCGCGACTCGCAAAATGAAGCCTTGCGTGTTGTTAATCGTCAGCTTGTTTCCCTTTACTGGGACATCGGAGCCGTCATTGTTCAGCGGCAGCAGGGGGCTTCGTGGGGGAAGTCGGTGGTCAAGCAACTGGCGTCCGACCTGCAGAACGAGTTTCCAGGAACTCGCGGGTTTTCCGAAGCCAATCTTTGGCGAATGAGAGCGTTTTATGAGGTTTATCGCGAATCCGAGAAACTCGCACCACTGGTGCGAGAAATTGGGTGGAGCCACAACTTGCAGATTTTCCAGCGTTGCAAGGATCCGCTTGAACGCGAGTTTTACTTACGGATGACCCGGAAGTTTGGTTGGTCAAAAAATGTGTTGATTCACCAGATCGAAAACCAGAGTTACCAGAAATCGCTCATTGGTCAAACCAATTTTGATAAAACTCTCGCCGATTCTCAACGGCATCAAGCCAAGCTCGCTGTACGGGACGAGTATCTGTTTGATTTTATTGAACTTGGAGATCGACACAGCGAACGCGAACTAGAACGTAGCTTGATCGACCGGATCGAGCAGTTTCTACGGGCGATGGGCGGTGTGTTTGCGTTTGTCGGCAGCCAGTTTCGACTGGAAGTCGATGGCGATGAGTTTTATATCGACCTGTTATTATTTCATCGCGGATTGCGTTCCTTGGTTGCCATCGAATTGAAGATTGGCAAGTTCGAGCCGGAGTTTGTCGGCAAGATGCAGTTTTATCTGGCCGCTCTGGATCGGCAGGTGCGCCAACCAGACGAGGCACCGTCGATCGGTATCATATTGTGTAAGGAAAAGAATCGCACGGTTGTCGAGTATGCATTACATGATGCGAACAAGCCGATCGGAGTCGCCACCTATACAACGGTGAAACAACTGCCGGCGGAATTGGAAGGCAAGCTGCCATCCCCGGAGCAAATCGTCCGATTGCTGGAGGACATCGAATAATGGTCACCGACAGGATCACCAACAATTGGAGTTCGACGCCCGGTCGCTACGTCGGCGTTGCGCCGGAAGAAGTCGATGAAGACTTTGACTTTGAAAGATCCTTCTGCGACATTCATATTCAACCGGAAGGCCTAAATGCCGAAGCAGTCAAACTCGCCAAGACGATCAAGAAGAACTTCTTGGAGTTGGGCGTATGAATTGGTGTGAAGTGGAGTTTCAACAACTCTATGCAGAACCATCTCGGAATGGTGTCTACAAGAAAAAAGAACACCATGGCAGCGGCGTCAAGATCGTGAATATGGGTGAGTTATTTGCATTCGATTTCATAAACGGGCAACCCATGAAGCGACTTCAGCTGACTGGGCCAGAGATTGCTCGATCAAGTCTGCGTGAAGGTGACCTTCTGTTCGGACGAAGATCACTAGTTGAGTCTGGAGCAGGCAAATGCAGTGTCGTCGAAGAATTGAACGAGCCAACTACTTTTGAATCATCCATTATTCGAGTGCGTGTAGACCAGTCGAAAGCTCGTCCGAAATTCCTTTACTACTGGTTTAAGTCGCCCATTGGGAGAGGGCGTGTAAGGGCAATCGTAACTGGTGTGAACGTAAAAGGAATTCGTGGAACCGTCCTGCAAAAGATTGACGTTACGCTCCCACCGATTGCGACTCAAGATCGTATAGTTGAAATTCTTTCCTCGTATGACGACCTGATCGAGAACAACCGTCGTCGGATCGAGTTGCTGGAGCAGTCGGCGCGGCTGCTCTACAAGGAGTGGTTCGTTCACCTCCGCTTCCCCGGCCACGAACACGTCACCATCACCAACGGCATCCCCGATGGCTGGGAACGTTGCACATTGGGGGATGTTCTCACGCTTCAAAGAGGTTTTGACCTTCCCAAGAGACATCGTAAAAAAGGCAATGTTCCCATTTACGCGTCTTCGGGCATCAACGGCTACCATTCCGAGGCCAAAGTGAAAGCGCCTGGCATCGTCACTGGCCGTTCTGGCTCTTTAGGTAAGGTGCTATTCGTCCCACATGACTTTTGGCCGCTCAATACCACGTTGTGGGTGAAAGAGTTCAAGCAAGTATCCGCCCTTTTTGCACAACACCTTTTGACGAGCTTGAAG
Organism: uncultured Pirellulaceae bacterium; assembly: GCA_938003615.1. Taxonomy (GTDB): domain Bacteria; phylum Planctomycetota; class Planctomycetia; order Pirellulales; family Pirellulaceae; genus Mariniblastus. Next base: position 16,965 of record CALKXO010000416.1, read on the forward strand.
CTTGAACAATACAACGGCGGCGCTGCAGTTCCGACCCTCAACCGAAACGATGCACATCGAATCGAAGTGCGTCGTCCAAGTGGCACCATTGGGCAATTGTTTGATGAATTTGCCAAAAAACAGAAGAGCCAAATTGAGGTACTAACACAACAAAACGCAAAGCTCACCGAAGCCCGCGAACTACTTCTCCCTCGCCTTATGAGCGGAGAGATCACAGTCTAATTTCATCTGATCAATATCGTCGAACCGCCCAGCAAATCCGTGACAAGATTGCCAATTTACAGAAAGACAATGCCCGTCAAGCGAGTAAAGCTGCTGATCACCAGCGTAAGATCAGTGACGCAACAGCGGCCGCGTCTCGAACTTCAAGCGCTTCAACAATGCAATCAAAGCTCCGAGAAGCCGAGCGAGCAGGCCGTGACTTGGCGAACACCGAGAAAGAAATCGCTCGTGTACAAACCAAAATTGCTGACGAACATCGCAAACTAATACTACAGCGCAATTGAGTAATTGGCCT
>CALKXO010000417.1 GCA_938003615.1 uncultured Pirellulaceae bacterium
AACGGTTGGTTCAAAACTTCAAGGAATTTTTTTGTTATTAGACTCGTTTTTTAAAACCTCAGACAGGTTTAACGACAGACACGAGTCTAGATGCACTCAATCACAAAACTTTCGCCATCGTGGTCGACCGAAATATGTCCCTCCTTGGTTTCCCCCATTTTCAGTAACTCCGTTGCCAATGGGTTTGCCAGCCGCTGCTGAATGACACGTTTTAGCGGACGCGCTCCGTAGACTGGATCGAATCCCTCTTCGGCGATCTCCTGCCGCGCCGCTTCCGAAACATTCAGGATCCAGTTTGCGTCCTCCGTCCGTTTGGCCAGCAATTCAATTTGCAAGTCAACGATCTGGCGAATCTCCTCTTTTTTCAGTGGAGCAAAGGAGATCTTCTCATCGACACGATTTAGAAGCTCAGGTGTAAATCGTGCTCGAAGTGCTTGTTCGACAGCTTCCTGAATTTCTTCTTCGCTGCCCCCCTCTTCGGCGATCTTTTGAATCAAAGTACTGCCGACGTTTGAGGTCATCACGATAATCGTGTTGGTGAAATCGACCGTGCGACCTTGGCTGTCGGTCAGCCGACCATCGTCGAGTACCTGCAAGAGGATGTTGTAAACGTCATCGTGGGCTTTCTCGATTTCGTCAAGCAAGATGACAGAGTACGGACGACGACGAACGGACTCGGTCAGTTTTCCACCCTGCTCGAAACCTACGTATCCCGGAGGCGCTCCGATCAAACGGCTAACGCTATGTCGCTCCATGAACTCGCTCATGTCAATCCGGATCATCGCCGAGTCATCATTAAATAGTACCTGAGCCAATGCTTTACACAGTTCCGTTTTGCCAACGCCGGTTGGACCAAGGAACATGAAGCTTCCGATCGGCCGGTTGGGATCCTGAAGACCGCTGCGACTACGACGGACGGCGTTGCTGACCGCTTCGACTGCTGCGCTTTGGCCGATGACGCGCTGCTGTAAGCGCTCCTCCATGACCAACAGTTTGGCTTTTTCGGTTTCCATCATGCGTGTTACTGGCACGCCCGTCCAAGCACTGACGATCTGAGCCACTTCCTCTTCGGTGACTTGTTCCGACAACAAGCGTTTGCGGTCCGGCTTGTCGAGTGATTCGGCTTCCGCCGCGGAAGCTTCCGAGGCATCGATTTGTTGTTGAAGTGTCTTGCGGCGCGAATCTAACTGGTACAGACGATGATAATCTTGCTCGCCGGTTCCCTGTCCTGATGCTTGCCTCGCCTTGATGTCGTTGTCCAGCCGTTCAAATTCCAACGTGGCATCGGCCAACTCCTGGCGGACGTTCTGCACGTCGGTCATGCCAAGTTTTTCCAGTTCCCACTGCTGACGAAGATCGGCAAGCTCAAGTTTTTTTTCAGCCATCTCCTCTTTGACGGTGTGCAAACGCTTTACCACGTCCGAATCTGTTTCATCGGTCAATTGTCTGGCAGCCAGTTCTAGTTGCGTTAATCTGCGTTGGATAACGTCGATCTCTTGCGGAACACTATCGCGTTCCATCGCCAACCGCGCCGACGCTTCATCGATCAAGTCGATCGCTTTGTCTGGAAGGAATCGATCAGTGATGTAGCGATTGGACAGATTCGCCGCGGCCAGCAAAGCCGAATCGGTGATCTGGATGCCATGATGAGTTTCGTAACGCTGTTTGAGTCCACGTAGAATCGAAACCGTATCCTCGACCGAAGGTTCATCCACGTAGACTGGCTGGAAACGGCGCTCAAGTGCCGGATCTTTTTCGATGTACTTACGGTACTCGTCTAGGGTTGTGGCGCCGATGCAGTGTAGTTCACCTCTGGCCAGTGCAGGTTTCAATAGGTTCGCCGCATCGTTGCCACCCTCGGACGCACCGGCCCCAACGACGGTGTGAAGTTCGTCGATGAACAGAACGATCTGGCCTGCCGCCTCAGACACCTCTTTCAGAACCGCCTTCAGACGGTCTTCAAATTCGCCTCGGAACTTCGCACCGGCGATTAAGGCGCCCATGTCCAAAGCCATTACGCGCTTGTTCTTGAGGCTTTGCGGAACATCGTTGTGGACGATTCGCAATGCCAGACCCTCGGCGATGGCTGTCTTACCGACGCCTGGTTGTCCAATCAATACCGGGTTGTTCTTGCTGCGACGTGAGAGTACTTGAATCACGCGGCGGATTTCCGCATCACGTCCAATCACAGGATCCAGCTTGCCTTCTGTGGCACGCCCGACAAGATCAATCGTGTATTTTTCCAAGACTTGGTATTTGTCTTCCGGGTCGGCGTCGGTTACTGATGCACTACCGCGTACCTCGCGAATTGCAGGCAGCAATGTTTTCTTGTCGGCGCCGTTAAGGTCAAGAATACGTTTGGCTTTCGATTCGGTGGTCGTCATCGCAAGTAGCAGATGCTCGGTCGAAATGAATTCGTCCTTCATCTCGGACATGGCTTTGCCGGACGCCTCAAAGATGGACTGGAGTTCACGTGAGGGCCCGGGCGAACTTTCGGTAGATGAGCTTGGCAAACGGTCGAGTTCAGACTGAACGATTCTGACAAGTTGAGCGACTGGGATTCCCGCTGACTTTAGTAGTGGTTTGACGATACCGTTTTGTTCATTCAACAGCGCATGCAAAAGATGCAGCGAATCCATTTCAACATGCCCCTTGGACGAGGCCAGACGTTGAGCGGCAGAGATTGCTTCGCGCGTTTTAGTTGCTAGTCGATCCGGTTGAAATGACATTGAGTCGTCTCCCATAGTTTCACCTTGAAATAAGCAGTGGCAGGAATGAGCCTGACCGAAGTGAGAGGTTGCAATTGGTGTGCCAAAGTCATGGTTCACAAAAGCAACCACGGTTAAACACAACCTTGCCTCCCCTCCCCTCCCCTCGTTAATTCGGTCAACGTTTGATCACAAAAGATAGTGCAACGGTCCGAATGCACGAGGAGAGGGGGAGTAAGTTTTGCTGATGTTTGTAGGGTCTGAAAACGCAAGATGCCTATCCCACTCTCTGCGATCGTCGAAGCGCGTGACCGCGTTTAAGAAGAAGACCAACCAAAAAAAATGGCACGCATTGCTGCGTGCCATTTCGGGGTTCTAAACTTTATAGTCGCTGACTCAATTAGTCGTTCTTGACCTCGAACTCCGCATCAATCGCGTCGTCGGCAGCGTCAGGAGTCGCATCGGCAGAAGCTTCCTCGGCGCCTTCGCCCCCTTCCCCTTCAGCCGACGCCCCTGCCTTGTACAGCGCTTCGCTGACGGCGTGAGATGCTTGCTCAAGTTCCTTGACAGCAGACTTGATCGCATCGACATCTTCGCCCTTGCTTGCTTCACGCACTTTTTCGATTGCGGCTTGTAAAGGTTCTTTGTCGCTGTCCTGAAGTTTGTCTTCGTTGTCCGTGATGGTCTTTTCCATCTGGTAGCACATCGAATCGCCTTCGTTACGGGCAGTGACAAGCTCGAACTGACGCTTGTCCTCGTCAGCGTTGACTTCAGCGTCCTTCTTCATTTGTTCGATTTCCTCATCGGACAAACCAGAAGATTGCTTGATCTCGACGTTGGCTTCTTTGCCAGTGCCCAGATCTTTGGCCGATACGTTGAGGATGCCGTTTTGATCGATGTCGAATTTCACTTCGATCTGAGGCGTACCACGTCGAGCCGCCGGAATACCAGTTAGATCGAACTTCCCCAAGATGCGATTGTTTACCGCCATTTTGCGTTCGCCTTGGAACACTTGGATAGTGACTGCGGTCTGATTGTCTGCAGCGGTGCTGAACACCTGCTTCTTTTCAGTCGGGATCGTTGTGTTACGCTCGACCAGTGCCGTCAACACGCCGCCTTCGGTTTCGATGCCGAGCGTCAGCGGTGTGACGTCCAACAGGAGCACGTCTTTGCGATCTCCCGAAAGAACCGACCCTTGAATCGCAGCACCAAGTGCAACAACTTCGTCTGGGTTTACGCCCTTGTGAGGGTCTTTGCCGAAAACGCTTTTGACCATCGCCTGAACTTTAGGCACGCGTGTCGAACCACCGACCAAAACGATCTCATCGATCTCGCTGGCAGAAAGCTTGGCGTCCTTGAGTGCCTTCTGCAACGGGACCTTACAACGCTCGACCAAGTCATCGATCAGTTCTTCGAACTTCGCACGTGTCACGGTAACCAACAGGTGCTTTGGCCCTGAAGCGTCGGCGGTGATAAACGGCAAGTTAATATCGGTTTGTTGTCCGGCTGACAGTTCGATCTTGGCTTTCTCACAAGCCTCTTGAAGACGTTGCAGCGCCATGGTGTCTTGACGCAAATCGACGCTATTGTCTTTTTGGAATTCGTCAGCGACGTAATTGATCAGAACGTCGTCGAAATCGTCGCCGCCCAAGTGCGTGTCGCCGCTTGTGCTGATGACCTCAAAGACCTTCATGCCATCGTCGTCGTTGAGTTCAAGCACGGAAACGTCAAACGTTCCGCCACCAAGATCGAAGACGACGATCTTCTGTTCGTTCTGAGCTTTATCCAAACCGTAAGCCATCGCAGCAGCAGTAGGTTCGTTGATGATACGAGCCACTTCGAGACCGGCGATCTGACCAGCGTCTTTGGTGGCTTGGCGTTGAGCATCATTAAAGTAAGCCGGTACCGTGATGACGGCTTTGTTGACCTTGTGGCCAAGGTAAGATTCGGCCGCTTCTTTAAGCTTGCGAAGCGTCTTGGCTGAGATCTCTTGTGGCGTGTATTCTTTGCCATCGATCTCGATATTGACGTAGTCTTCGGACTTGCCCGTCACCTTGTAAGGGACCATTTTCTCTTCGGAAGCCACTTCGCTGTGACGACGTCCCATGAACCGCTTGACCGAGTAAATCGTGCGATGCGGGTTGGTCACGCGCTGGTTTCGTGCTGATGCACCGACCAAAGTTTCGCCCTTGTCGTTGAACGCGATAACGCTTGGCGTCGTACGGCCACCCTCTTGGTTGGCGATCACTGTGGGCTCATTACCGTCCATGACAGCGACAACCGAGTTGGTTGTGCCGAGGTCGATTCCAATAATTTTTTCACCTTGAGCCATGGTTGCTCTCCTTAAAATAGGTAATTCGTCACGGGTTCTAACCCTGCGTCGATGTTTTGCAATGTTTTGTTGGGAGCCAAGCAGGCTGACGATTGGACAGCTGAAGATCGGCTCAATTCCCATTATTGCAAAAGCCGTGCCGAAACCGTGGAAGATGAAAAAGAACGAGAAAACCGAGGTTTTATCAAGTAGATTTGAGGCTTCTGACATTTTGGCACTTCTCTTTGCCGCGGCATGTAACCGACGGCAAATATCGCACTGTCGGCGAAAACGGTTACGCTGGTTTGGCCGGTATCCACTTTTGACGCGGCCAAATGTGTTTGCTGATCTGTTTTTCCAAGATGCCAAATTTGTGATCTGTTGAGGGAGTGCTCCAGTTCTCCAGCCAGACACAAACGGCTCGTCGCAGCAATACCTTTTCGTCTGCAAACGGGGCCTCAACTTGTAGACGGTTTAATCGGTCCAGCGCCAATCCAATCCATTGCGTGGGCAATTGCGTTCCGTGCTGCCGCGCCAGTTTTACTGCTTGAACTAAAAAGTACTGATCCGATGCTCCAACCATGGATTTGCTGATCGTGTCTTTGACAAGATCTAACATCCGTTGATCTGATTGTTTGTATCGCACAATCATGTTGGTTAATGCTATGGCGTGGTTTGGGTTGCGGTTTACCACTAGTTCGTAGGTTGCGAGAGCTTCGGTGTCGTCGCCGGCCAATTGGTACCCCCGAGCGAGTTGAGCCAACGTGTCTACGCTGTCGGTCATTGCCAGCTCTTGTTTCAACAATTCGATCGATTCTTTTGGGTTCTTGTCCTGCACTGCCCACCCCAGCAGGCTTAACCATTGCGGGTTGTCCGGTTCGAAGGCATGCAGCGCACGCGCGACCTTGATTGCTTTCTTGTGATTCTGATTGGTGCCCAACGCATAGACGTACACTCTCCGCAACGCCGTTAAGTGTGGCAGATTTTTGTCGCAGTATTCCAAGAAACGTAACGTCTGCTGCGAATTCTGTAAATCATTTAGCGCCTCATAGTAAGCTTCGGCCGCCGAAGTGCGATGATTGACGACTTCGATTGATTCTAAGACTTCGATCGCATGTTTGGCAGGCGCACGCTCGTTTTGAAGTTCGACATAAGCAAGAATAGCCATCGCGTATCCAGCCCTTATTTTCTTCGAGGCGTATTGTGCAGCCGCCTGTGGGTCCTCAATGCGCAGCAGGCGAATTCTTTGATCGACTACGCCTCGGTCTTCCGGGTGCTTCTCCTCCAAGCGCACAAGATATGCCTCGGCTTCTTTAAAGCGTTCCAGTTGCACCAGACTGTCGATGGAAATCCAGTCTGCGTGATCTTGGTCGATCGGCCCAATGTGCGCTTTCTCAATTGTCGCCAGAGCTGATTCATGTTGTCTCGCATCGCAGTAGAGACGTCCACAGATAATGGCGTGTGCCGATTCCCCAATTCGCGAACGGCTTTTTTCCAATTCCACAATTGCAGGTGCGCAGTCCTCTCCTTGCTTGAAAGAAAATGCGGAATCGTACAGATAAGATTTGTCATACGGCAATCTGCGAGCAAGCATTGCTGCGTAGTTCTTTCCCTGATCGGAACCGATTTGATCAGCAAGTCGCGTTAGTTGGTCCATTGCGCCGAAATGTCCTGGCTGAATCTCAAGGCACTTCTCGAACGTATCCCAAGCAGCTTGGTAGTCGGTGCGTTGGGTTTGCAACTGCCCGATTCGGTACCAGCCGGCCACGAAGCAAGGATGATTGGCGACCAATTCCTGCAGGACTGCCTCGGCCTCGGTCAATTTAAGCAATTGCTCCAGCATGTACGCCTTTTGAAAAACGAGATTTGGGTATCGTTGGGCGCGGGGAGCGACGGTCTCAATCCAGTCATAGACCGTTTGGATGATGCGTTTGGTCGAGTACTCTAACGGAACCTGTTGCAGTAATACTTCTGCGTAAGTTTCAGGAATTCCCGGTGGTTGCACCGGCAGCAGTTTTTTCAGCGCTTCCACGCGCGCAGTCGATTCAGTTACAAATTTCTTCGATTGATCGAACAGCAAACTTCTGACTTGTATCGAGAGGACCGCTACCGATTGCCGCCAACTGAACTCCCGGGCGTGATCGGCTTTGTTAAGCTCTTTCAATTCCGGAAGCTTGCGAAGTTCTTCGTATGACAATTCGCCGACCTTGTCATAAACGACGCCATACAGTGATTGGAATTGATCGAGCCGAGTTTCCGTTTCAGGTAGCTTTGGCGCAGGCGTTTTTACCGGGACGGTCACGCCAACTTCTTTCCAGTACTCGGTTTCCCAATCAGAAGTAGGAAGCTCTTGTTCACCGATTAACGCTCGACCTGCTGTGAGACATTCTGCTGCAAGGTCTTTGCGGTGCTGACCCAGATACCAATCGGAGAGTTGTTGGTAGGCCCATGGGCTACGAGGATAATAACGGGTGCATTCTCTCAGGGCTTTCTCGTACTCTAGCCCGTCGGGATGGTCAATCAACAACGTCGCGCGAGCAAGCTTCAATTCGGGCGAATACGGAAATCGCGATTCAATCTCTAGTTGCCGTTTTAGTTGTTCTTGAAAGGGTATTTTGAGCTTAAGTTGTTCTACACTTTTGGTTTGAAAATACTCGCGGTCGGGAGTGATCTGCAAAGCAATGTCCAAACATCGTTCGGCTTCATCGGGTTTCCCCAGTTCTTCCTTGACCATGGCAAGCTGTGACCACAGTGACTCAGTTGATGGCCATAAATGCGTCATTTTGGTAAGGTGTTGCTCGGCTTCGATCCATTTCATCGAAGCGACCAAACCTTGTGCGTAGACGTACTTTACCCACGCGTGTCCTAGTCGCTCCCGATTGGCCTCGGCAATTCCATATATCTGATCCGCATTGTGCTGATCCATTGTCGCCAGCATCGATTGAATTTGGTGCAGCGTTATTTCAGAGTCTGCTGAAATTAAGTCGATCTCTTGTTTGGTGCGGTTGTCAGATTGCCCACTGGTTAAAACCACATTTCGCGCTGCGGAGTCACGAAGAAAACTCAGTGGATGATCGTCGGCGATCAGGGCGAACTTTTCTTCGGCAATCGCGCGGTGACCTTGTGCGATTGCCCGCGACATGTCGGTCATCGCCTGGGCCTCGACGTTTTCCCACTCTGGAAGCACATCAACTTCTGCAATTCGCTTTGGAGCAATCAATGCCCATAGGCTGCAAGTTGTTTCGTAACGTTTCTGAATCGTTTCGTATGAAATGCTAAAACCGTACCAGTGCATCGGATCGCGCATGTGAAATATTTTCAATGCCGCATCGAAACCGCAGACAACATCGACATGTCCACCGAACACTCCCTTCAGTTCGCCAATCAAAGGCGTATCCTGCTCAAGCATCTTTTCGACAATTTCTTCTGTCGGTTTGACGCTCACGACCCGAAAGCCCAACGCTTTCATGGTGTCGACCATTTTCCACATAGGGGTGCCGTTGCGAGTATCCATGGCTTCGGCCAACTCTTGCGACGATGTTTTGAATCCTTGGGCCGTCGCCACCATGGCAGCCACTGTCGGGACGCAGTGGTCTTGCGTTTGCGCAACCATAGGCATCGCGACGTATGCCTTTCGAGGGTCATCATCGATCAGCTTGACCCATTCCTCGAAACCATCGATTGAAAATCTCTGCAGCAATTCACGGGCTTGGTCAATGCGGTTGTTCTTCATCAACAGCAATGCGAGCTGTCGATGACAAAATTTCATCATCTTGGAGTTGGGGGGGTAGTAGTTCACGATCTCGTCGAGATGAGTTATCGCTTTTTCGTACTGTTGCGAAATCTCGAGGTGCGTTGCGGTCGAGAAGTCTAGCCATACGTGACGTTGTTTTGTTTGATTTGCATGGACCAGTTGCGTGGCGACGTCCGTTTTGCCGACACACATCAACGAGTCAAATAGCGCTGCTTTGGCGCGTGCCCATTGGGGACGAGTTTCGACGATCGGGGTTCCCAGTTGGATCGCGAGTCCCCAGTCGGTCCTCCTTCCCGCAGCGCGAGAGAGAATATACTGGACTGCGATATCGTCCGCCGCCAGCTTCAGAGCCGAATCGTGATGTTTGAGCGCAGTGCGGCCCCAACGGTTGATTGAGTGGTTGTAGCTGGCGACCGAGTGCAGCAATGCCTTTTCCGCATCCGTTGCAGGTTTGGCTTTTTTTAAAACGCGCTTACAACGTCGGTTTTGGCCGGTCGCCGACAACTCCCATGCATACAATGCGGCGAGGTTGCCATTGTTAGGGAACTTGCGGTGTCCAACATGATAGGCAGCGCGACAACGCGTGGATAATCCACAAGCTTGCGCTAGTGTGCCCAGAACAAGCCAGTCATTGGCAGATTGTTCTTCGGGGGGGACCTGCCGGATAGCATCAAAAGCATGCCGCAGCGCTTCGACCGGCAGTTGATTATTGAATTGTGAAACTGAAGGGTGAAGCAGTTCGTGTACGTCGGCAAGTGGAAGCCGGTTGATTTCAAGCAACATGTTCGATGTTCATCAGGAAGAAACGGGGGAACCAGCGACTCGACGGAAACACGCTCAAGTGTAACGGTGTGAAAGAGGGTTTGCAAATAATCCTCGCTCGCGCGAAGTTCATCTGATGCGCGAAGAATCAGCAATCCAGCCGTGTCTCAAAGACATCTTCAGATAGAATGTGTTCGGCCCTGTCGAACAAAAAATTTGAGTCGCCGTGCAGTGGCCGCCTCAATGATTGGCGCGACATCTAGACTGGCGCGCTGGTCAGCTTTGGGAGTGATTTGGCGTTAGCGACGCCGATGTTAGCCCAACGGAATCATTCATCTCTTGGATGATATTTCGTCTGCGTCAGGTTGCGGTCCAAACGTAACTCAACCTTGGACTACGGCGCGGCACGTGAGCATGCAGGCGCCCTTGGTCCAAATGTTTGTTTCCCGAGCCCCGTTCTTGGAGAAAATCAGCGTCGCCAGTTTGGCAGCAAAGATGGAGCCCTTTACCTTTTCTTCTTGTCCTTCTTCAGGCCGGCGCGACTTAGCAGCGACTCTTCGAAGAAATCATCGACGACCTCGTCCTGCGGCGGAGTACCGAAAGCTCCGAGAGCCTGCGGATCGTAGTCAATCGTGTAGCTGTTCTTGGCGATGTAGATCTCTGTATTGGGATCCACCCGTTTGCGGACGCCGACCAAAATCCTCTTCCCTTTGACTTTGACGCCATTTCTGGACCGTAAGTCACGCACAAACCAATATCCCTCGTCGATCTCCAACAGGCAGTGATGTCCTGAGACATTGCCGAAATCCAGCACGATGTCACAGCCATCACGACGGCCAATTCGCAATCGTTTTTTCATTAGCGGAATAGGATCGCCGCCGCCGGTAGGGATAAGTTCGCCGAACATGGCTAGGTGCTTCTTTTTAGGAGGTGTACAAATGCCTTAAAAACCTCCAAAATATAGCTCTCTACTAAGGAATTATCAAATCGCTTCGGACAAATTGTGAGCTCAACAGAATCCAAACACCGGTCAGAACCGCAAAACGTTCCCGTCCAGCATCACCAGCTTAATCGGCATGATCTGGACTGGCGGGCAGACGGCCACCGTTATCTCAGTTACAGCTACTATCTCAAGCAGATTTACGGTTTTCGTGTTCAACGGGTCTCTCTTGACGCGGGCTTCACCTGCCCCAATGTCGACGGCACAGTCGCTGTGGGCGGATGCACCTTTTGCGACAACCGCAGTTTCAGCCCTTCTCGCCGAATGCCCATCCGAGACGTTATTGGACAGTTAGAAGCAGGGATCGTCAAAGTAAAGCGCCGCTATAAATGCAAACACTTCATGGCCTACTTTCAACCGGCCACTAATACGTACGCGCCGGTGGACGTTTTGCGGCCGCTGTTTGAATCCGCGATCGCTCATCCGGAGGTCGTGGCGCTGGCGATTGGGACTCGGCAGGATTGCGTGCCCGACGACGTGTTGGACCTACTGGAGGAAATCGGACGCAAGGTGCCGCTAACGGTCGAGTACGGTTTGCAGACGATTCACGACAAAACGATGGAGTGGATGAACCGAGGTGATTGCTTCGAATCATTCGTCGACGCGATGGAGCGCAGTGTTGGCCGCGGGTTTGAGCTGTGTGCTCATATTATGCTGGGGCTGCCGGGAGAGAGTCACGCTGACATGATGGCGACGGCGGCAGCGGTCGCGCAGTCTGGATTGGACGCGGTGAAAATCCACAACCTGTACTGCGTTGAAAACACCCCGCTGGCCGAACAGGTACGCAGCGGCGAAGTCAAATTGATGGAGCTGGATGAATACATATCCACGCTGGTCGATTTTCTCGAACGCATTCCCGGTTCCATGATTGTGGAACGGATCAGCGGCGAAGCTCCAGGCGACTACTTTATCGGTCCCCAGTGGTGTTTGGACAAACCTGCCGTTCTTCGTGCGATCCAAGAAGAGTTTGCCCGACGCGATTCTTGGCAGGGAAAGCACTATTCGGCTGCCCAATAGGCCGTTACGAGCACTGGAAGACACGTTTGACGGGGCGCTCTTTAAACTCAGCGCAAATAAAAATGTAGACGTTTCCGACGTCACCAAGCCTTAGTCCGGTCGTGTTGTAGGGAACGCTTTGCGCAATTTCAGGCGGCTGCAGTAAATCTCCCTGCTCCCACTCAGCCGTTGCCATCGTTAGCAACTTTCGGACAGGCGTGACGACGGGGAATCGAAAGTTCTCGCCGGCAATCGTTCCGCGCGTCGCAGCCGAGGTCGGTGTTTGTGGCCGCAAAGAACAAAAGAAACCGCAAAATACCCGCGCTTACTTTTTGCGTCTCTTGCGATTCTTTGCGGCCATCGGCTGCTTCGCATTTCCGAGAGGTTCTGCAGTTTTCCTAGCCTTTAGATCTTTTGGATGTTACAGGATGCGTTCGCCAACAAATTTAAATTTTTAGTCGCCGTCTTCAACGTTAAACACAAGAGTTGACGGCTGTTGGGCAATCTGAGTGAATTAGCGTGCCAATTCGACATTGTTACATGTTCTCGATTTCGCTAACTTCCGCACCTGCTTCACTTAACTGATTGAACCCGCGCGGATATGTCGCCAGAACGAGTAACCACAAGATGAAACTGATACCACTTCCAACGGTACCGTCGAAGCTAATCCGACTCACCTGCCTTCCAAAGATGTTTGCTCAAATCGCAAGCCTTCTCGTGGCAGTCGTGGCAGTCGTCGCATTAGACGGTCACGTTTGCGCACAGATCTTTCGTCAGTCGGCCATCTCTCATCCGGAGATCGGATACCAAGGGATGGTCTCGTCTCAAGACACATTCTCAACCAATGCGGCAGCTGACGTGCTGGCCGAGGGCGGCAATGCGATCGATGCGGCAGTCACCGCCGGATTCACGATGGCCGTAACGCTTCCGCGCGCGGGCAATATCGGCGGCGGTGGATTCATGCTGATCCACGATGCAAAAACCAACCGACAAACGGCGATCGACTATCGTGAGCAGGCTTCATCAAAAGCCGATCGAGACATGTTTCTCGATTCGAGCGGCAAGCCGGTCAAAGACCTCTCTCAAATTACTCATCTTGCCGCCGGTGTGCCGGGAACCGTCCGAGGTTTTGAGCTGGCACTGAGGAAATACGGCACGATCGATCTCGCACGAGCACTTGAGCCCGCGATTGAACTTGCCGAGCAAGGATTTCCGGTCAGCGCGGATTTGTACGACTCACTCTTGCACTATCAAAACGCATTCGCGCTGAGTCCAGAAGCGCAAAGCGTTTTCTATCAACCCGACGGCAGTCCATGGCCTGTCGGCGCGATGTTGGTTCAAAAAGATCTAGCGGCAACCTTGCGATTGATCGCAGAGAAAGGAGCCGATGAGTTTTACCATGGCTCGATTGCAGAAAAAATCGTCGCCGACATGCAAGCCAATCAGGGCATCATCGACGCCCAAGACATGAAGACGTACCAAGCCGTGGAGCGAGAGCCGCTGCAGGGTTCCTATCGCGGGCTAAAAGTTGTCTCGATGCCGCCGCCAAGTTCTGGTGGAGCTCACCTGATCCAGATGCTGAACATCCTCGAACGTTTTCCGATGGAGCAATTCGGCCACAATTCAGCTGACAGCGTTCACGTGATGACAGAAGCCATGCGAATGGCTTACGCAGATCGGTCGAAGTACTTGGGGGATCCCGACTACGTTTCGATTCCTCTTGATCACTTAACGTCCAAGCAATATGCACTCGGGCTGGCTCAGAAAATTGAGATGGATTCGGCCTCGCCAAGCCTGTCTGTTTTTCCCGGTGCCGAAATGAAGTCGCCCTACGAAAGCCACGAAACGACGCATTTCAGCGTCATCGATGCAGCAGGGAACGCTGTCTCCAATACGTACACGCTAAATTTTAGCTACGGCAGCAAATTGATGGTGCCGGGTACGGGAGTTTTGCTGAACAATCAAATGGATGATTTTAGTAGCAAGCCCGGTGTGGCTAACGCTTATGGATTGATCGGCGGCAAATGCAATGCGATCGAGCCCGGCAAACGCATGCTAAGCTCGATGACGCCTACGTTTCTGTTCAAGGCAGATGGAACGCTTGTCGCAACCGGTAGCCCCGGAGGCAGCCGCATCATCAATGTGGTGCTACAGATGATCGTCAACATGGTGGACCATAACCTAACGGTGGCCGAAGCCACGGTGGCGCCCCGTTTTCATCATCAGTGGTTTCCAGATGTGTTGCACGTCGAAAAGGGATTTAGTCCTGACACAATCCGTTTGTTGGCCAGTCGCGGTCACAAAGTGATGAAGCAGCCGGCGATGGGATCCACGCAAACGGTCGCAAAACAGAACGGGATGTTTGTCGGCTTCAGTGATTTGCGACGACGAAACAGCCTGACGCTGGGCGTGCCGAAGTATGTTGACC
>CALKXO010000418.1 GCA_938003615.1 uncultured Pirellulaceae bacterium
GGAGGCTTGATCGACAATGTTCGAGTAACCCGCCGCGCTGTTACAACCGTGACGCCCGAAAATCCCTTCGAAGTCATCATTCGTGCCACCGATTCCAATGGACGGACTGACACCGAAACATTTTACTTCTCCATCGACCAAAATGAAGATATACAAACTGAATCTCCTGTCGTCGTTGACGAAACCGCACCGATTGTCTTGATCAATCCAATCGTTTCTACGGAGGCTGGAGCGGTAACGATTTCAGGTACATCAACTGATAATTCGGCCATCGATCGCAATCGACTATTGCTGTTCAATGAGACTACCGAACAATACTGGGATGGATCTGCTTGGACTTCTCAGTGGTCACGCATTGAACCTAGTGGCACTGAGGACTGGACTTTCACAATCGATTTGTCCGAGGGAGATTACCGAGCGGTTGCATGGACGTGGGACGCCTCCAACAATATCGACAGCAACCTCATTAACTTTACAGTTGAGCCGGTCGGGTCCGATGTAGATGACCTGTCTATTGCAATCGAGAATTTAAACGAAGCTCTAGACGATGGTTGGTCTGTCGCTACTCGAATTGAGGGCAATGACATCTGGTTTCGTACGCTAGACCCAAATGGAAATGCCCAAATTGACTTCCGCTTTGGTTCTTCCGGTGTGATCGCAGAAATTCGCGACGTTGCCACTGGAGATAACCTTCTAGCTCCAACTTTTCAAGGAGAAGTAACAGATCGTGTTGCTCAGTGGACGCTCTGGGAACTTGGGCAAACAGTTCAGCACGATGTGGCTTCCCTGCCAGATTTCGAAGACCGATTCAACGTGACGCAGGCGGGCACTTTTGACAATGTGTTAAATGGTACTGTTGATGTTGACCTCAATTCCCCGGCGGGACAGATTGATGTCTGGGCTGTCGCTGACAACAACTGGAAGTCGGAGCTGGATCCGTATATCGAAGGTACAATTACTTCACTGACTCGCACTAAATTTCTTGATGGTGGAGCGGTTCTTGTTCGTCGAATCATTCGCATTGGAGAAATCAGTCTCAATGGAGAATCCGTTTCGCTGGACAACCCTTATTTCGAGTCATGGACCCCGCTGTCGGATTCGGTTTTTGATTCATTGACCCTGAGTATCGATGCTAACGGCAACCCCGACGATTGGTTTGCAGATGGACGCAATATTCCAAATTACCCTGACGAACCTGTGGCCAACACGCGTGGGTGGGCAATGAGTTATGACCGCGGAGATCTCGACGGCGGCCTTACCGCTTCCATAGTCTTTGGCACTGACAAAGGCACTCGGCATCGCGCAGACGGTTTGGAAACATCCAACCATGGATTCAACCTTAACTCGCTGGACTTTGCCGGTGGCGTTGCTATCTTACCCGGCTTGTATCCGGGTACCCTAAACGAAGGCGCAATTATCGACCAACATATACTCTTCTTACCGGGCAGCGGAATCGATTCCGAAACGCCAGCTCAATTGGATGCACTTGCAGCCCAACTGCCGGCACCACAAATCTATCGCGCTGGAGCGGAACTTGATGGGGAACTCTCGGCTATCGCCGACCGATTGTCCGGTCTAACTGATGAGCCTCGAGTCGCGACGGACAATTTGGCTCGACTGTTATAGTGACTTTCACCGCTGTTGATGCCACGCGTCTAAGCCAGGATCAACACTTTGTCCCGGCGAGTTGCGAACTACACAGTCGACAACTACACAGTCGACAACTTCACAGTCAACAAGACCCGACGGTCTAAAAATCGGCGTGCAGCGTTCGTCCATCGGCTGCGCCACCCAAACGCTGGACCACTGAATTAGCCGTGTTCCGATCGAGCGCTATCACTGATCCGTCGCCGCGCACAAAATTGACTGTGGTGTGCCCCGATCCAAATTGATAGAAGCGTGAACTGCGATGGGTGCCAAAATTTGATTCAAAACCGTACCCCTTACCGAACGTAACGGCGCCACCGCCCAACACCCAGTTCCAGCGCCGGTCTTCATTGCGATTGTCCCCCACGCTTTCACCAAATAGCAACGTGTTGGATGATCCATCAGCGATCCTGTCCACTGCATCGGCCTCTCGGTTTCTCATCGCGCCGTGGTACCCTCTCCAGTTCTCCAGCCCGCTGCCGGGAGATTTTGTGATGGCAAGCGCACCGATGTTGGCAACATAATTGGTCAAACCAAATTCCGGACTGGCGCTCAACTCCGTATCCGATTCTGATTCCTGTTTTAAAACAAATGTGGTGATGTCGGCATCGTTACCATAAACCAAAATCGCAAACGCTTCCCGCCGAGTCGCTTGGCGATCCGACGGACATCGCCAAAGCTCTGGCTGTTCAGACAGGCCATGCGTAACCCCAGAGTCTCGACCTGGTACTGTCGATGTTGCTTTTCCATTAAGCCAATTGAATCCCGGAGCGCCCAGTGAATAGCCTTCATCGGCCAACACGCGACGAGCGTCAGCAGCCAACGGATCGAGCTTCAAGAACAAATTGCCTTGTTCTAAAAACGGCAGAATCGCGACCAGCGCCGAAGTACCCTGATGAAAGTTCACTGCGGCAACGGCTTGATCTCGAGTTGGGTTGCCTCCTTCGCCCAACGTCGCCGGAGGAAACGTCATATGTGCCGATTCAAAATTCAGCGCGGCCAAACCGATCTGTTTCAGCTTGTTGAGGCACTGGGTTCGCCGCGCGGCCTCTCTGACCTGTTGTACTGCTGGAAGCAACATCCCTATCAGAATGCCGATGATGGCAATCACCACCAACAATTCAACAAGCGTGAATGCGGACCGTTTGAACATCTGGCGAAGCCAATTTCAAAAAAGGAAATTTACTCGGGGTCAACCGACTGAAAGTTTGCGTCTACGCGATTGCCGGGCCCCACTTCGACTGTCGTGTCTGATGTCGAAACAGATTCGTTCGTCGCCTGTTCCTCTTGGCCGCATCCCGCGACAACGACCACCGCGAACAAAGCAAACACCAACGACAATATTGGTTTTATGTATTTCATTTGATGAGGTTCAACTAGCATGGTTCGATCCAGCAGGAGTGAGCCTTGGCCGCCAAGACACTTCGACGATTACCTATCTTCTCCCTAGCAGACGGCAATGTCAAGTAAAATTTGAAATATCTGACATCGTTAGATTCCATTATCCCCTGATTCCAGCCAACACTTGATTGGGATACAACTTCGGACGTCATTCAAACCCGTCACGACTCGATCACTCGATCGCCTATCCTATGCAAATCCTCAACAGCCTAGTTCCCATTTTTTCTGTGATCGCTTTGGGAATGGCGCTGCGCTGGAGAGGGTTTCTGACACCAGACACAACGCAAACGTTTAATCGATTCGCCTACTTTTTTGCCTTGCCGCTGTTTCTGTTCTATAAACTTGCCAGCGCCACATCTGGCTCGGGATCCGCCAATCTGATTCTCAACACCCTGCTGACGGCGACGGTGTTAACGGCGATCGTAGGCTGGTTGGCAACTTGGATCTGCAAAGTGCCACCACACGCGCGGGGCGCCATGATTCAAGCTTCATTTCGAGGCAATCTAGCCTTCATCGGACTGCCACTGGTGTTGTTCACGATTTACGACTTACCTGCCGACCAAAAAATGGCCATCGAATCGGCAGTGCTGTTAGCGCTGACTCCGGTCGTGCTGTTCTTCAACGTGGGTTCCGTGGTCGCATTGGCAGTCTACAACCAAAAAACGGAATCAGATCTTTCGTTTGGCACATTGGCTTGCGCGATTGCAAAAAACCCTCTGATCTGGGCCTGCGTTGGAGGAGCACTTTTTCAAGCGATGGCTTGGCCACTGCCAACGGCAATCGTGCGCACGTGTGAGGTCGTCGGTGCCTCAGCATTTCCAATGGCGCTGCTTGGAATAGGCAGCCAGCTTGTTGCGATTTCAGTCAAAGGAAAATGGTCTCGCGCTTTGCTGCCAACGTTCGTCAAGTGTATTATCTGCCCACTGCTAGGATGGGTGTTGGGGCGCTTAATAGGCCTGACTGGAATGGAATTGCAAGTCACCATGATCTTATGTGCAGCCCCAACAGCTGTATCCAGCTATGTGCTTGCCGAACAAATGGATGGCGATGCCGACCTCGCTGCAAGTTCGGTTGTCATTTGCACGGCATTTTCTTTGCTGACGTTAAGTGTGCTGCTGTCGTTGACCGAGATTTTGTAGATTGCCGACAAGCCGAATGCTTGCAGCACTATCCAACCTGATCTCGGTTACATTTCGAAACTTTTCAGCTAAACTGGCCGCTTGCACCAATCACCGCCAGTCTCTCCTTACCGTTTCCCTTCTGCCCTCAATGATCCACGCCAGTCGCCTGACAAAAACCTACGGTGATCCTGTCAGTGGAGTCAAAGCCATCGATGGGCTGAACCTGAAGATTGAATCGGGCCAGCGCGTGGCACTCTTAGGCCGCTCGGGTTCGGGCAAGACCACGTTGCTGAACATTCTGGCAGGGCTTGACCGGCCGACCAGCGGCGAATTGATCGCCGCCGGAAAGTCACTTTTCGAACTCTCGCCCGCTGAAATCGCACACTACCGAATGACTTGTGTGGGTGTCGTCTTTCAGTCCTTTCAATTGATCGCACATCGCACCGCAATGCAGAACGTAGAGCTGCCACTGATTCTCGCCGGCATGAACGCCGCAAACCGAAAACAGCGCGTAAATGAGTGCCTCGAACGAGTTGGCATCGACCATCGTCGCACACACACGCCGACACAAATGTCCGGCGGCGAACAGCAGCGCGTCGCCATCGCCCGCGCTATCACGGCCAAACCACCGCTGCTGCTGGCAGATGAACCTACGGGCAATCTTGACTCGCAAACCGCTGACAAAGTCACCCAATTGATACTCGACGTGGTTGCTGAAAACAATTCGACACTCGTTCTGATCACTCACGACCGAGAGTTGGCAGATACTTGCGCCACGCGCACCATTCATATGCAGGACGGGCGATTGATCTCAGACGAAGTCAACGTTGAGGCGCGCTCATGAAAATTTGGGATATCGCTTTGATGGCCGTCCACAATCTGTGGTCGCGAAAGATGCGCACGACACTCAATTTACTTGGTGTTGTCATTAGTTCGGTGCTACTATTAATGACGTTTGCTGCAACGCGTGGTGCCAGCGATGGCATCATGAGCATCATCAAGAGTTCAGACCAAACACGTCAGTTCTTGATTGTCTCTTCTCGCAACTCCAACACGACCGTTCCTGCCTCGGCAACAAAAGTTGAGGGCGATGTGGGTCCCGAGCGACGAAAACGCTTCGCTGCAGCACTACGTAAAAAGTGGATTACCACCAATGCCAAACGCATTTATCTGAAAGAGGACATTTTACAGCAGTTGCGAGCCATCGATGGGGTTGCCTTCATCACCCCACGCGCTCCATTGAACTGTAAACTGACCCTTGATCAGCAGACCACCAGCGGTTCGTTGATCGGTATCTCTTTGGATGATGCCTCCATGAAACACCGCCTCGCATGCGGAAACATACCTACCCCCGAGGATCACGATGGAATTCTGCTGGATGAGTACACCGCCTACAAACTTGGCTATCACAGCCAGCAACGGTTGGAGCGGTTGATTGGAAAATCAATTCGCACCAATATCAATTTGGGGCAGACAAAAACCGCGGCAAAGGCAAATCTACTTCGGGCTCTCGGTCCTGCAGCCAATGAAATTGACCTTACCACGCTTTCGAAATTTTCGTCGTCCGTTAATCGACTGGCCCAAAAAATGGACGAAGTCGGGCTCAGTGATGAAGAGAAAGAGGCATTGAAACTTGGCATGAAACAGTTGGCAATCGTCAGTGTCGCCAGTCCAACCGAACGCGACAACTCGAACGATGCATCGACCGCAAAGGACTCAACGGCAAAGAAAAAGCCAAACGAGCGCGACTTCGTTGTTCGAGGCGTTCTGAAACGTCCGAGTGACGATGAGCACTATGGCTTTCTTCAATTCACAGGCGCACCTCGACTGGCAAGCGTCTACATCAACTCGCGCGAGAAAGAACCCTTGAACTTTCAGCGTAGCAGCTTTCCCGGTTTTTACACCGCCGCTGGCCAGGTTGCACGCGCGGACCAACTTCCAAACGTCGTACAGAAGATCGAAGCCATTGGGCTATCGGTACGTTCTGCGGTTGCGATCGTCGAAAAACTGGAAACCGAAGTTGGTAAAGCGCGACTGGCAATTGGAGCGCTCGCGTTGTTA
>CALKXO010000419.1 GCA_938003615.1 uncultured Pirellulaceae bacterium
CAAGGCCACGGTTGTAAAATGAATTCCATGAAACAGATCCCAGTATTTGTGTGAGTCTTTTTCTATCGTGAAAGTAGTTGATGAGTTTTGCAAATTAGTAAAGTGGACTGTAGTTGAGATGGCTGCTCTTCCATCGGCAAATTGGCCGACTGCCAAGCTGCCATACCTCCGTCCATGTTGAGCTTTGCACCGATTCGAGCTGCCATTTCTTTAGCGCCCGATACGAAGTCCGCGTGAATATGAGTTTCAGCGACGCAAGTAATTATCATGCCTTCTGCGGCGGCCACCTCCACGTAATGCTCTATCTCACGGCTTGGAGCAATAACAATGGCCTCGCGCCCTCGTCGTAAAAGTATTTGAATAGCATTTCTTGAATTTCCTGATTGATTAGCCGGAAAAGAATACACAAAATGCATCAGAACTATGTATCGATATACTCAGATGTGTTGTTGCAAAAAAAAGCGTCACCCGAATCGTTTGCGGATACAAGCCATAATGTCCTTCAGATGGGGTTCAGCAATCGAGTAGAACACGGTTCGGCCATCTTTCACGCTTTCTAAGAAGCCGCAACGTTGCATCAAACGCAAGTGTTCTGAGGTGGTAGGTTGTGCCAAGTCGCATGCTTCTGCAATGTCGGTGACGGAGTACCTTTTGCCGGCGAGTAACAGCTGGACGATCTGAAGGCGATTGGGATGGGCCAATATCTTCAGGCACTCTGCGGCTTCACTTAAGGCGTCGAAGTCAAGTTGTGCGTTCTTTTTGCTCATGTAAACTCTTCCTTAATGTTAACGTATCGGAATATCGCGATGTGTTAAAGTGTGTTCTTTTGAAGATCTGTCAGTTTTACAATCCTTTTGTCCGGTGGTGCCGATTCTCAAGAGGTCGGTTGCATTTCATTGGCCAATCCACCAAAATTCCAACACGAAAAGAGTGAGCCGTGCAGGATTCTAAGAGATTCAATTTGCCATGAAAAAGACTACTTCGTTTGCCATCGCCGCGTTGATGCTAGTGCAATGCACCGTCGCGTTTTGTCAGAAAAGTGAGCTCAACAACATCACCGGCGTGCTCTGTGCTGAGAGCAGCGTTAACCTTCCGCCAAATTCAATTGATGTGGTTTTCATTTGCGATGTGTATCATCACTTTGAGTTTCCCAAGACGACTTTGGCTTCCATTAAGCGAGCGCTAAAGAAGCACGGTCACATGGTCGTGAGTGACTTCGAACGCATCGAAGGCACGACGAAAGCATGGACAATGGGGCATGTGCGAGCAGGCAAGGAAGTTTTTCGAGCAGAAATTCAGGATGCGGGATTCACCCTTGTCGACGACAAGCAGATTGAAGGACTGAAGGAAAACTACTTTTGAAGTTTCGCAAAGATTAAGGCAAAGCAAAGACCAAGGCAAAGCAAAGACCAAGGTAAAGATTAAGTATGCCGAGAGAGGATCCTAAGACTTCGCAAAACAGCACGCCTTTCGGATTGTGGTCGGCAACGTTTCTTGTTGTCGCCAACATGATTGGTGCTGGCGTTTTCACGACCAGTGGTTTTTCATTTGCTGATCTTGGCGATCGACAGTGCGTGATGCTAGCGTGGCTGATCGGATCACTCGTCGCGATTTGCGGTGCAATTAGCTACGGCCAACTTGCTCAGCGCATTACTGAATCAGGTGGCGAATATCTTTTCCTGAGCCGGATGCTGCATCCAGCGATTGGGTTCGTCGCTGGTTGGGTGTCACTGTTGGCAGGATTTACTGGAGCGATCGCGTTTGCGGCCACCGCTTTTGAGACCTATGCGATTCCCGACTCGATTCGGCCCGCTTGGTTTCAGTCAGGACTTGCTGGTATCACTGCGATATTCTTTTTTGGCCTGCTGCATTCGATCGTTCTTAAGACCGGCCTGATAACCCAAAACGCCGTAGTCATTTTGAAGCTGGTTTTACTTTGCCTCTTCGTGACGCTCGCCTTTTCTTGCTTCCCAAATGAGTGGGCGGGGATGCAAATTACGACGGACCCGGTTCCATTTTCGATTTACGCTTTGGCATCGACCTTGGTGTGGATCTCGTTAAGCTTTAGCGGGTTCAATGCGGCCGTTTACATTACCGGCGAGGTCGAGAGTCCTCGAAAGAACGTGCCTCGTTCGTTGCTGATCGGCACGGTGTTGGTTTCGCTGATCTATTTCGCGTTGAATTTTATCTTCATCTTCTGTGCCTCGCCGGAGCAGATACGCGATGTGCGCGATGTGGCGGCTACTGCGTCCCAAGCCGTTGGCGGCGATCGATTGGCAATTATGATACGTGTGATCGTCAGCGTCGCGTTGCTAAGTTCGGTTTCGTCGATGGTGGTCGCCGGTCCGCGCGTTTACGCAAAAATGGCCGAAGATGGGTTGTTCCCCAATTTGTTCAGTGCATCAAAAGGCAAAGAACATCGTGTGCCGGTAACCGCGATTTGGCTGCAAGTGGTGCTGGCCTCGATCGTCGTCTACTTCTCCTCTCTGGAATCCTTGCTGGACTACTTAGGATTTACGCTTTCGGTCAGCGCGGCGATCACCGTTGCCTGCATCTTTTGGACTCGACGAGCAAATGACACGAAGGTTCATCACGTGTTCTTTTCCGCCATTGCATTGCTCTACGTTGCCGCGACGGTCGTATTGGCGATTCTCTCAGCGATCAATCGACCGCAACAGTTGATTGGCTTCGTCGTTACGGTCCTTAGTGGCCTGATTCTGTTTTACGTGAGCAGAGCTTGGGTTAAAGGCCGTGGGTACGGAAATTGTTCTCGTTGACGAAGCGTTTGAAGCCCGAAATTAGATAGCGGCCCATGTTTTCATTGCGGTTTCGAATCATAAGAATTCCGGACTGGCCGGCGAGCAGGTGCTTCCGATCCTCGGGTTGCAGTGCGACCTCAAGCTTTACGCGCGGGTTAGTCAGCATTAGCTCTCCATCAGCTTCCTCATTCTCGGATTCGACTTGATTGCGCGGCACGACTGCCAATGGTCCTCCTGAGGTAGCGGCGAACGCTTCGTTGGGCAAGTCGTCTCGAGCGCGAGGATTGACTTTGCTGATCTTGCCCGGAATTAAGTCTGACTCGTATCGCCCCCAAAGCTGTAGCTCGACATCCGCGTCGGGATTCTCCAGGATCCAATCCACGTCGGTCTGCTCCGCCAGTCCGATGGCATGCATGTCGCCCGGATTGCCGATCGACAGAATCTCGGTTCCCGGTTCCATGTATTGGCCTTGGAGAGTTCCAAGATCGCGGGCGAGTACGGTTCCCGATCGAGTCGCAAAAATCTGTAGGTCGTCAATTCTCTCTACGATTTCGGATCTTCTTTCCAGCATCGAAGTCAGCGTCTCCTTTTCAAGCTGAACTTGACTGATCTCGCCGTCGTTAAAGAGGCTGTCAATCTTTAGCTTCGAAATTTCGATGTCGATCTTGAGTGAAGCCAGTTCCAATTGAAGGTCTCTGTTTTCGAGCGTTACCAATAGATCGCCTTCGTTCACGGTGTCACCGTCAGCAACATGGATCTGTTGCGCAAATCCCTGCGCGTTGGAACGGATGATAGACCATTCTTCGAACTCGATTACCACTGGAGCCGAAACGACCGATGGGCTGGGGCAAAAGCCGAGGAAGCCGCCGATTAATAGCGACGTCAATGTCATTGCTCCCGCAAACCAAAGTCGATTCGGGTTTTCAGTGTCGGTTCCAACCAGAGTGAATTTGCAAAGCTTAAACAGGGGAAGTCCAACCCACAGGACACATCCAATCACAGCAATCAGCAAGCCGAATCCCTCAATCAAACTTGACGCGGCAAGAGACATGCCGACGGCAATAACGAAAAACCACAGCATCGCCAGAATACCGTAGGCTCGAACAGCCAATCCGCGGTATCCCGTTTCTTTTAACGCGGTTGGTTTGCTGCCGAAGTACAACCACTTGAATTGTCCTTTAAGCCACTGACGCCCGTGGGTGGAAAGGTTGGGAAGTTCGAGGAAGTCGCTAAGCATATAGTAACCGTCGAAGCGCATTAGCGGGTTGATGTTGAAGAGCAGCGTGTGAAGCGTTGCGGAAATAATTAGATTGCCACAGTGATATCGGATCGGGCCGGGTTCGGCTGAAATCCAGATCAGGCAAGCGATTGCTGCAATGAATACCTCGGCCATCATTCCCGCGGCAGAGGTTAAAATACGTTTCCACTTATTGTCAAATCGCCAAGCGCTCGTCACATCAACGTAGGGCATCGGTATCATCAATAAGAGCAGAAATCCGCAGTTTTTTACCCTTCCGCCGAACGTTTTACAAACCAAAGAGTGCGCAAGTTCGTGAATCAGTTTAAGCACTAGCCATGCCGCTGCAATCCACAACAGGTCTGACGCGCCAAAGGACTCTATTCGATCAATAAAGAACTCTTGCCAATGCATTCCAAGTTGCAAGAACCCGTAGACGACAACGACCAGCCAGACCATCAGGCCCAGAGGATTAAAAATGAACTTAGTGAAACGCGCGATGTCAGTCACGATCGAATCGGGATTGAACAGCGGCAGTCGTAACATCATTGGATTGAGATACGAAGTCAAGTTTTGCTTCTGTATTTGGTCGTGCTGTTCCTGCCTTCTTTCAGCCGAGTTTCCTACTTCCGTTTCGACTAGGCCAGACTCGATCGCCCATTTGCAGAGACTTGCCGCTTCATTTTCGTCGATCGCGTTTTGTCGCAACAGTGTGGCCGTCTTCATCAAAGCAGTGCTAATGGTGCGGTCGCCATCGAGCATGGTCAAAAACGTATACTGAGGTAGACCGACGCGAAAGAATCGACCGGTCGCTTCATCTTCAAGAAGATACTCGACATTTCCTGAAGTCTGCCGCATCGTGAAACGAAGCGCGTCTTTCAGTTTTAGTCGTGCCTGACTAAATTCGAATGTTTGTTCGTTAAGCATTTGGAAAGCGCAAAAGTGAAAAGGGTACAGTTTACAGACACAGATCCGTGACAGCCTTTTTCAGAGGCAGGTTCCTGTAACCTGTTCCCTGAAGACTTTCACCTTCTTATTACCACCAAGTTAAACGAGATCGCAACCAGTTGGCAGGCTTGTGGAATAGACACCAACCTAAGGCTCTTTTCTCACTATCAATTCTTGCAGACCCCTTCATCCCCGGGCGTAGGCGTTCATCTTCATTAGCGAACTCGACTTCGGCAATAAAGACGTTGTCTGCATTACGCGTCTCGCTGCGCGGGTGAATCTGATTAATTTCACCAACAATCGGTTCGTCTTCCTGTCCATCAATCCAGATTTTGACAGGGTGACCGACCTTAACCTGTGAAACTTCATCATCGGGGATGGCGACTTCTAACCTTAAGGGACGCGTCGGTCCGATTTCGAATAGCACTTGGCCAGTTTCTACCGAGGCGGCTTCGGCCCGTTCCAAGGATCCGCTCAAGACGACGCCGTCTACCGGGCTGGTGATGTGCAAGTTGTCTCGTTTGAATTGAAGAACCGACTGTTGAGCAATCAAGCGGTCATACTCCAATTCGGCGAGTATCGCGTTAGGAATGTTTCGTTTAAATAGTTCCGATTCGCGGGTCAGCAGCGACTGCTCACGCTCCGCTTGGACACCGGACAGTTCCCAGCGAATCGTGCGTCCGTCCATTTCGGCAAGTAGTTCGCCAGTCTTGACGATGTCGCCAACCTCTCTGTGACCGCTGATGATTTGTCCATCAAAAGGGGCCACGGCGAAGCGTCGGGAGACTGCTTCGGCGACACAATTACATCGAACGCGATAGGTGATCGGCAAGAACATCAGCAGTGTCATTCCGATCAGCCCGGCTACGATTGCAAGTTTCTTTGTGGCAGAGAGTTTTCGTTTGACGAAGCGACGAACCTTCGAAACGGACGTCACGTGGTTTCTGGAGACCATTTTCAGCGCTCCGGCGACTGCCGGCGCTGCTGTCTGAGCGAACCGTCCGACCTGGCTGGAATGAATCAGTGCGCGCTTACCCGTTAAGATGATGGCTCCTAGAGGTTGATCGTTGTCTTTATCTAGATCGCTGAAAAGAGGGATACTGTAAACCGATTCACTCTGCGTAGCCGCGGCTAGTTGTTTGTGCGCTTGCAGCAGATGATTGTTCTCTTTGTTGATTGCCGGGAAGAGGCCCGGTTGTTTGCGAGTCGTCGCTTCGACCAGCGTTTGAACGTAGTTTCGGCTGGCCTCAGAGCCGTGGTCAATCTTGGTGATCCCGGAAACGGCCTTCAGTTTCATCTTGTCTCGTTCGAGCCAACCGATTGCGACGGAGCCGCATCCGATGCGATTTGCCAACAGATTTGCAGCCTCTTCGGAAGCGGACTTCAGATCGACGTGGTCTTCCACTTTCCCAACCATGTCGATGACAGCGCCCAAAGCGAGAACTTGCCATTCTGCATCGGCAGCGTGTCGGCTGTCTAGCCAAAGGATTAGAGCGCGTGCGATCGTTTGCAATGTTTTGGACATTTCAACCGATTGTCCCGACGCCGTAATCGAAGCAACGAGAATTTCGGGCTCAACCCCGCGTTGCTTCAGCGGTACTAGTGCCAGTTTAAAGCCTTTTGATCCAGAGTCACCAAATTGCACGTTGGAGGACCGGGCGACGTTATTGCATAACTCGCTGCCTTTGTCTGAAAAGAACTCGCGTGAAGGTAACCGACCTGAGGAAGGGTGATTGATCGCGACCATCCACTGGTCTTCTAAGCCCTTCTTGACGAAGCTGGCACCAACAACTCCAGTTTGGGTCAAAATGAGTTGTATAAACTTGGACCGGACTGTTTTTTCGTCGTGCCTGTCGGAAACGATTTGCAGAACCTGTTGGTCGACGCCTTTGCCCAACGTCTGTGTACCGTGGGCTTGGTGAACGATACTTCTTCGTCCGGTCGGCGAAGTGTTCGTGGTCGATGAATTGGAAGTTTGCATGGCGGAAGGCCTAGTTGATCAGATGGTTTGAAGTGGAGACGTTAATCGTTTGCAGGACAACGGTTGGTTGGAATCCGTTGCTTTCGTGTGGAACTCTCTTAAGTGTATCCGTTACCGTTTCAGAATTAGTTCCCTACCGTCGGTAGTCAGTGCAGCGTTGGAAAGAGTAGAGTTTTCAGCAGACCAGAAGCAAATAATTCCACTTTGGATCTCTAAGTCCTGGTTATC
>CALKXO010000420.1 GCA_938003615.1 uncultured Pirellulaceae bacterium
TCACTTCTAATTCCTTTGTGAGTTTTGGTAGTTCGTGTCGACTTATTGTGCTCTAAAGACCTCGGTGGCGTGCTAGGTTGGCGGTGTTTTGGCCACGACGAATTAAAAATAATGCAAGTGAAGCGCTCACCGCCGCAGCCGATTGTTGCGAGATCATTTTTGACTTGGTGAGAACCTATCCTGCTCTCAGGGCAAACCGTTTTTACACGATGTGAAGATGACCGGGTTCTGCGGACTCAACGGATTGGTGGCTGCCGAAATTGGAGACGCTGAACGATCTAGCGGTTTTTGCTAGACAAATGCTAACTGGATCGTAAATTTTACCATGCAGGGCACTCCCTTTTCCTCTGCCTCTTTCTCTTCATCTTCCAATCAACAAGCTTCCGTTTTTAAGAGCAGTCACGCTATGGGAAAACGCAGTTCAATGACGTTACTCCAACGGGTGCAGAACGCCGTCATTCACCACCCCCATCTTAATGGTCGAAGGATTCGCTATCGCACCTCTGGCAAGAACGTCAGAATCGAAGGTAGAGCGGATACGTTTTACGAGAAACAGATGGCCCAAGAACTGCTGCGCAAGATTGATGGCGTCGGCAAAATTCAAAACAATGTGATTGTTTGTTCTTAGCATTCTCCCACCGCAGCAGTAACTAGCGAGTGAGGATTTAGACCGCGCGTATTCTTCAGACCGGTCTCGGCTATTTATCTCCGATTCTCATTTGTCTCGGATTCTCATTTATCTCAGATTCTCATTTATCTCAGATTCTCTTAACCGAAACATCGGCCGGTGATTGGTCGAAAGTGCGATACCCACGTTCTCTAAAGTGCGGACAATTTCTTGGTTCGCGATATTGAGGAGGGAGTTTGTCATTGGAAAATTGAGTGCAGCCCTTCCCTGTCCTATTCCCTGCCTTATTTCATTAGGGATTTTCCGTCTGACTCAACTCCTTCCAAAGTCTTGACCGCTTCGGCTACAATACAGGTTTACAGACCAATATTGTTGATCGATTCTACAACACGCCATGTCAAACTTAGCCCAAAATGTCGCCAAACTGGCTCGCATTGACCTTCCCGATGACAAAGCGGAAGCCGTTCAAGAAGACCTAGAAAAAGTGCTCAAATATGTCCAGCAACTCGAAGCGCTGGAGCTTCCCGAGGACATCGAGCCTTTCTTTGGCGCGATCGAATCGGTCAACGCGATCCGCACCGACGAAGCTCAGCCCAGCTACCCTCGTGAGGAAATACTGTCCAATGCTCCGGATTCGGATGGCCAGTTCTACAAAGTTCCTTCCGTTTTTGAACAATCATAAGCTATGCAAATTGAACAACTCTCTGCCGCTGAACTTGTAAAGCGAATCGGCACCGGCGAGCTAACAGCAGCCCAATGCACGGATCATTTTCTTGGCAAGATCCGCGACAAGAACGATGATAACGGCGCCTTCCTTGCCCAATGCGATGAACAAGCAGCGGATGCAGCAAAGCAAATCGATGCCTCGATCGCAGCCGGAAAATCACCGGGCCCGTTGGCGGGATTGCCCGTTGCGGTCAAAGACGGCATCTGCACCGCTGGGATCACAACGACTGCCGGAAGTAAAATGCTGTCCGAATTCGTGCCACCTTACGACGCGACCATCGTCAGTCGGTTAAAGGATGCCGGTGCGATTGTAATTGGAAAAACGAACATGGACGAATTCGCGATGGGGAGCTCGAACGAAAATTCGGCTTTCCATCCGGCGAAGAATCCTTGGAACCACGACCACGTTCCGGGAGGTTCGAGTGGTGGTTCGGCCACTGCAGTCGCCGCAGCAATGGCTCCGGTGGCGATTGGATCAGACACCGGGGGTTCCATTCGGCAACCCGCCTCGTTTTGTGGAATTACCGGACTGAAGCCGACCTACGGACGCGTCAGCCGCTATGGGTTGATTGCGTTTGCCAGTTCTCTGGACCAGATCGGGCCGATGACACGTTCGGCTGAAGACTGTGCACTGGTAATGCAGACACTGGCCGGTCACGACAAAAACGATTCGACTTCAGCACCTGTGGATGTGGCCGACTACATGGCGGCGCTCGAAAAACCACTTTCTGGTTTGAAAGTTGGCATCTGCAAACAGCATTTTGAAGAGGGATTGGGCGAAGAGGTTCGTGCAAGCGTCAATGACGCGATTGATGTGCTTAAAACGCTGGGGGCATCGACGGTTGAGATCGAATTGCCGTACACGCAATATGGAATCGCGGCCTACTACGTCATCGCTCCGTGTGAGGCTTCCAGCAATCTGTCTCGGTTCGATGGTGTGCGGTACACCAATCGCGCGGCAGCGGAGAATCTTGAAGAAATGTACTCCAAGACGCGTGCTGAGTTTTTTGGCGAAGAAGTTAAGAAGAGAATCATGCTCGGCACGCATGCGTTGAGTTCAGGATACTACGACGCTTACTATCTGAAGGCATCAAAAGTGCGCCGCATGATCAAGAACGACTATGACAAAGCGTTTGAGTCGGTTGATTTGATCTTGGGCCCAACGGTTCCAACCACCGCATTCAAGTTTAATCAACATGCGGCGGATCCGCTGGCGATGTATCTAGCCGATATCTACACCGTCGCAGCCAACCTCTCTGGCGTGCCGGCGATTTCCATCCCGTGCGGTTTCGATTCGGCGGGCCTTCCCGTTGGCCTGCAACTTCAGGCGCGTCGTTTCGATGAAGCGACGTTGCTGCAAGCCGCCCATCAATACCAGACTCAGACCGATTGGCACCAGCGGAGTCCGCAATCATGAATCAAACTCTCGAAACTACCCAAGCCCAACGCGACGCTGTGACCGATGCCGATGTGACTCTGATCGTCGGTTTGGAAGTTCACGTGCAACTCGACACGCAGTCTAAGCTGTTTTGCAACTGTTCAACCGCCTACGGCGCCGACGCCAACACCCAGACCTGTCCGGTTTGCACGGGCATGCCAGGGACGCTGCCGGTGATCAACCAGCGCGCGCTCAAGCTGGCGATCAAGACAGGGTTGGCACTCAATTGCAAGATCGCCAATTACACCAAATGGGACAGGAAGAACTACTTCTATCCAGATCTTCCCAAGGGATACCAGATCAGCCAATTCGACAAACCGATTTGCGGCGAGGGACATCTGACGATCTCCGACGCTAAGGGAGCGTTTGAAACGCGTGACATCCAAATCGAACGCGCTCACTTGGAAGAGGATGCGGGGAAGAGTATTCACGATGAGACCGGAGCGCAGAAGCCTTCGAAGATCGACCTGAACCGGACTGGAACGCCGTTGTTGGAGATTGTCACCAAACCTGATTTGCGGAGTGCGGAAGAGGCCAAAGCATTTCTGACCGAACTGAAATTGATTTTGACCTACATCGATGTTTCGGATTGCAACATGCAGGAAGGAAGCCTGCGGTGCGACGCGAATGTCAACCTGCATATCAAAGTTGATGGCGAAAAGATTGCCACGCCAATTGCTGAAGTGAAGAACCTGAATAGTTTTCGCGCCGCCGAACGCGCCATCGGCTACGAAGCCGAGCGACAATTGCGCGTGTGGAAGAAGGACGGTTTGGGAATCGCTGACGCGCCCAAGCAAACACGTGGCTGGGACGATGCCAATCAGAAGACCACTAAATCACGCGAGAAGGAAGACGCCGCGGACTACCGTTACTTCCCTGATCCGGATTTGATTGCGGTCGAAACGACAGACGAGGAGATCAATGCCATCGGTTCGACCATCGAATACCTTCCGTCGAAACTGCGCACGGAGCTGATGGAGAGTTATGGACTGGAGGCGTACGACACGGAAGTGATCGTCAGCCAAGGCATAGGCGTAGTCACCTACTATAAGACGGTTGCAGATTTTTTGACCAAAAGTGCTAGCGGATCGAAGTCTCCCGGCAAGACAGCCAGCAACTGGGTGGCTCAGGAAGTGCTGCGCTATTTGAACGAGCAGAACTGCGCAATTGGCGACTACCCAATTTCTGGAGACCAGCTGGGCGAGCTTCTGGCGCGGATTGCGAAGGGGGATTTTGATCAGACGCGCGGCAAGGATGTTTTGGCTCAAATGCTGGAAAATCGGGCTGATTTGGAGGCTGCGATCGAAAAACTGGGGATCAAGGCAGTCGATTCGGGCGAGGTCGAGGCTTTATGCCAGCAGATCATTGACGAAAATCAAGGAGTGATTGAACAGATAAAGGGAGGGAAGGTCCAAGCGGTTGGCTCGCTGATCGGCAAGGCAAAGAAGCTCAATCCGAATATCAATCCGAATCTGGTCAAGGAAACGATATTGAAGCAAATTGGTATTTAACGATTTGCGAAAACTCTGAATAATCCTTTCCTTAACCAGGCACACAAGGAGGTTTTGATGGCCAAGCAAAAAACTAGATCAAAAGCTGTATCCAAAACAAAAGTTACGTCACCCACCAATCAGGTTGATGGTGTCATTGAATCGATCGGCCCCCAAGGTCAATTGATCACGTCCATCGAGAATGGCATTCTGGTTGATGCTGGGCAGGACGAATCCGTTTCTGTGATGTTTGGCGCTCACACGACTGTCGGCGTCTATCCCGAAGACCACGGTCAGCCTGACGCAACGCTTGTCGCCAGCATGGGACAGAGCGGATTTCTCGAAATCGAGATCGTTGGCGTTAGCATTAGTGAAATGCTGGGGATCAAGGCCGGTGGCCCAGTCTCGGTTTCTTGGTAGCCGATTTTCCGTAGCCGAAGTCGCCAGACTTTGGATGCCCTGAAAGAGATTTCTCCAATCTCTTGCGAGATCGGCTACGAAATTCTCCGATGCTTAACACCGCCTTGTTGCTTACTGCCCGCTGAGCGTTTTCATTTTCAGACGTGTTTTTTCTGCGGCGGTTGAGTTCTTGCTGCCGCCGGTGACCGCGATTTCCCAACTGCCATAGTCTGGGTTGGGAAGCATAAACCAGCGCTGCCCCCAATAATGTTGATAGCGCCGCTCCAGTTTAGAACGCTGTTCCAAATTGCTTTTTTTGACGAACACGAAGTCGTTCAGGTCGTCGCCCAGCAAAAGAAGCACCCTGTATTGAGCCGCAATCATCTCACGGCGGACTGATTTGCCGGATGTCCATTCAGGGCGCTCGTTCTTGGAAAAAATTATGTCAGGATCGTTTGGCCCCATCATTCCAGTCGAGATCAGATTCTCCCGAGTCGCCGGTTCAAGGCTAACGTCTCGGTTGGTGACGAAGAAGACTGCCACATTGAGACGGCGACATGTATCGATGAATGATTTGGCACCCGGGACTGCTGGCGATACTTTTTGATTGACGAATCGACTCCACGATTCTACTGAAAACGAACTGTCGGCGAGAATCAGCTCGCGCTGATAGCCCGAGTTGTCTAAAACGGTTTCGTCGACATCCATGATTACGCAAACGGGGCGCGCTGGTTTCCCTTCGAGAATTGACGAACCGGCAGCCGAATCATTCGACGGAATGGCTGTCCAGTTTTTGTTCGCGACAGCCGAATTTAGTTGGCGGGTTGCGGCAACGTAGGTTTGTCGAGTGATCGCTTTGTACTCGGCCGCGAATCTGACCCACAACGTCGCGTCCAAGTCTTCATGAGAATTGGCGACGGATAAGTTCAGCGTGCGCGGCTTTGATTCGTCAGCCTGCTTCAAAGAAGACTTAGTTCTTAGGTACTTAAGTAGCACGCTTTGCGCACTGGCCTCTTGGGTCGCGATCACCGCAAGCAGCGTGACGACACCTATCAACAGGGTGGTCGCCATCGATTTCAGTGAGATTGTTTTCATACCCTATTGTCCCATGAAATATTATCCTGTCCAAACCAGCTATTTTAGTTACGTCCGGTATTTTTTCGGCTGAACCTATATTCTTACTTGGCACAGGATTTT
>CALKXO010000421.1 GCA_938003615.1 uncultured Pirellulaceae bacterium
AGCACAACGTCCGCCGGTGCGCTGCCGAGGTTGTTGACGTAAATCTTATCGTACCGCTGCTCTTTAATTCGGGAAGATTGCTTCGAGATCCTGACACCCGTTTCGGTCGCTTTGATATCGTAGATGTTTAACGGATCTAGCTCTGCCGTGATTTTCTCCTCACTTACCTCTAGCTTTTGATTGGATTGGACCAATATGTTGCTGACTTCAGAACCATCGAAATTGACTTCGAAAATATCGCCTGAGTGATTTGTATCGCTGGGAGGGATCGTCTTTTTGACAGTCGTCGTTCCAACGTACGGCAATCGACCTAGCGACTGCATCATTTCGGTGGGGTTATCGACAAATTTGACAACGCCGAATCCGTTGAACGGAGCCAGTAGGAAACCCAACAACGCGAAAATTGTGAAGGCGAAGCAGACGCGATTCATCCACCACAGAAAACCCTCGTTGACGACGCTCCAGATTTCTCCAGCCATACGTTTGGAGGTCAAGATCCATGCCGCGTACCCGATCATCAGACATACGGGGATGACAAAAACCATTGCCAGAAAAAAATTGTTTGTCAGCGCGATTGAGCCGTACTGCCAATAATAAAAGGCAAGGTAAAGCAGCAGGTAGATCGTTGCCAAAATGAGACTGAATGCATGCCAGCGGCTAGGTGATTGGGAGACCGAATTGAAGAATGGGATCTTCTGAAGCACGTTCAGCTTCAGCACCATTAATATTGCCAGAACGAAGCCGATCGCAATGCCCACCGACAGCAACCAAACCGGGGTAAGCCAGAGTGTAACTTCAGTTCGTTGAGCCAGATAAAAGAGGTTGGAGTTCAGTTCAGGCATTCTTGTCTTCGTTGATCAGGATTGGCCGCGCAAATGGCTGGGTGGTGATGTCGGAGGGACATTGTCCCGGAAAAATCATTTCGCCGGGGGCATCGATTTCTTTGCTACGTCCATTATGCAAATAAAGTTCGACTTGTTCAAAGGGCTAAGGCCAAACGCGCGAAAAAACAGCCAAAGACTTGGCTAACGGCCAAAGATTAGGCTCCAAGAGAGGAGATGCAGCAATGTTGCCCCCATCACGTGAGCGGAGGCCGGTATTGAACGCGTTCCTTCAATTAGGCGTGCGAATAATGCGAGGAGGAGCCAAAATAACAAGACAATCAATACAGACTGCCATCCCAAAGCCAAGCCGACCAGCCCGAAGCTTGCGATCAGTTGCTGCCGAACGACAGAGCGGTCAGGCGTTTTTTCGGAAGTGGGAACCAACTTGTGAACCAAGGCGCCGATGATTCCTGCGATGACTCCGGCAACTGCCCCTAGCAACATGGTTTGTGCGCTGTCGATCCCGAAGGGAACAAGTGTTGTGTTGGCGGGGTGTGTTGGAATGGCTTTCCACGAAACCTGTAATACGAGAGGACAGAAAAATGCGATGCTTACCAAAATCAATGTCGCGCAAGCAATGACAGATGCCGGAATCCGAAATGATTCGCTAGAGATCGTACTGACGGTAAACAAAATCGACATTAGCGTTGCATGAAACGCGCATGTCTGGATCAGTTGGGGGTTGGGCGCGAAGAGAACGAATTCGATGCCAGTATGGTAGAGCTGTGGCGACGTAGGAAGATTGAAGCCACCGAATACGATCTCTGCCAAGAATAAAATTAGAAACACGCAACCCAGCAAGACTTCCACCCACAGATAGCGCTGTGCGATGGGCGATTGGCAATGGCGGCAACGTCCCTCGTTCTTCAGCCAGCCCCAGACCGGAATGTTGTCTCGCATGCTCAACCGATGATCGCACGAGGGGCAATGGCTGGAGCCGAGAATGCTACGCCCGCGCGGAACTCGCCATGCAACGACGTTCAAAAAACTGGCCAAGCAACTGCCGAAGAATGCCACATAGACGTAGATGAAGGTGTGCATCACGACGCCATTGCACTTTTCTAGAAAGTCAATCGTCGTACTCAGTTGGGGGGCAAAATGCCCACCCTCGGCAAGCAATAGACTTAGCCGAGGCACGATAATGAACAAGACCAGTACCAAGAGTAGCATCAGCCAGACAAACGTCTGGAGAATTCGAAATGCGATGCGACTTGGGGGCACTTGGTGATCTTTCGAGGCAGTAGAGCTTTATATCGGACAGAGGCGGAAGAGGATTATCCAGCTACTTCGGGATCAGCGTGGGCGACTTAGCACCTAGTCAGAATTTACTCAGGTAGCTTCTTGTGCGAGCCATCGCAGTTCGGAGCCGAACCGGTTTGCTTGCACTGGCAAAAGTGAGCCGTCTTGGTTTCCTCAGCAGTGAACACCATTGGGACGAAGTCTGTACCGGAATGAGCTCCGTCGCAGAAAGGCTGATTGGAAGAAAGTCCGCACGTGCAGTATGCGTACTTCTTACCGGCTTCGAGTTCGACTTGTTTGGGGCAGGTAGCGGCGACTTTAGGTTTGTCCATGGAAGTGTCGTTTCTAAGCACTAGGTCATAAAGTTTTCAGACACCATTAGCCGTTTTGGCACTAGCCACGGTTCCTTTTTCAATTGGAAACTTATGGCCGGGTGCTTATCGTTGAGGGATTAAGGCTGTGGCGCGTAGGTTGTGGCACTTCTTGGTGCCAAAATCGTGTACCGCTATCTTAGATCGACCGGCCCAATTTGAAAATCGGGGCCAATCCGCACTGATTTCCAAATGGGGACGTTTGAAAATCGGCGACCAATGCTTGAGATTTGCAGCAAATTCTGCAGGCGATGAACAAGTAGTCGATGTCTGCGTACAGCAGTTTGGCCGAACTGCCGGTAGACTCACGTAGAAATAAACGGCGATACTTCCTATATTCTTCTCCAGTTCCCCAGACGCCCTTTCTACCCGTTTCAAGGGCTGCTATCCGAATTGCCAATTGAACTGCCCAGTCAAAACGGATTCATGACTATCCTAGACCGCTATTTGCTGTTCACGTTTCTAAGAATCTTCGTCGTTTGCTTTTTAAGCTTCGCAGGTTTGTACGTCGTGATTCACTTGTTCAGCAATTTGGACGAATTGGCCGCACTGAGTAAAGAGTCAAGTTGGCTCGAGTTGATGTGGGCGTTTTACTGGCCGCGCATGGCTGAGTTGTTTGATAAAACGGCGCCCATTATGGCACTGGTGGCGGGAATCTTTTCCGTCCATCTCATGCAACGCAACAGCGAGTTGACAGCGATTGAGGCGGGAGGCATCACGAAGTTCCGCGCGTTGCGGTCAGTCTTGATTGCCGGCGTGGTCGTTATTTGCTTGACCGTTGCAAACCGGGAGTTGTTCCTGCATACCTTCAAAGACAGGCTTGTCCGGACGCCTCAGAATTGGCATGACCGAGGAAAAGTCAAAATGTCGATTTACGAGGACACCGAAACGGGCGTGAAGGTGCGCGGCAACGAGTTTCTGATCGGTGAGAAGAAAATCACCAGTTCCGAGGTACAGATTCCTGCCTCGATCAGTCGCGATTTATTCTCTGTTAGATCGCAATGGGGCATGATTGTCCCGGCAACCGACTATCGCCCCGCGGGCCTTTTCTTGCACGAGGTTACCCAACCAAATTCGCTCAAAGAGGTGGCGTCGGTTGTGATGGACGACCGACCGTTGATCTGTACGCCACGCGATTTTCCATGGCTCAAGGAGCGGCAGTGTTTCGTTGCAATCGCGCTGGAGCCAGATGAAATCGCTTACGGAAAAAAGCTGGCTCAGTACCGGACGACGCCGGAGATGATCGCCGCGCTACAGAAACCACGCACGTGGTTCGGCAACGGAGCCTCGGACGAGGTCGCGGTTCATGTGCGAATCCTGCAACCGCTGCTTGATTTGACGCTGCTGTTGATTGGGTTGCCGATGATTGTGGGTGGCGAGCGCAATATCTTTGTGGCCTCAGGAATCGGCTTTCTCGTGGTTGGTGGTGTGTTTCTGGTCAACCTTGGTTGCCAAACACTGGGGGCGGCTCACCTGCTTGAGCCGGCCGCCCTGGCGGCGTGGTTGCCGCTGATTATTTTCGTTCCCGTCGCGGTACTGTCGATGCGGAAGTTGAAAAATTAGTTTTAAGTTTACAGCTTACAGGACACAAGATTTGGATCGGAATCGCCCTGTACCCTGTAAACTGAATGCTGAAAACGTTTTTTGAAACATGAGTTGGTCGGACGATCGCTTGCGGATTTATCCGCCAGAGGAAAGTCCGGGCTTCGCAGAGCAGAGTGGTCGGTAACGCCGACCGATCGTGAGATCAGGGAAAGTGCAGCAGAAAACAAACCGCCGAACGGATGGCCGGTCTCAAAGTGGGGCCAGTCATTGCGTGGTAAGGGTGAAATGGCGAGGTAAGAGCTCACCAGCATCTGGGGCGACTCAGGTGGCTTTGTAAACCCCACTCGAAGCAAGGCCAAACAGAGAGGAGTGGCGGCTCGTCACATTTGACTCTCGGGTAGGCTGCTCGAGCCTGTTAGCAATGGCAGGCCTAGATAAATGATCGTCCCGGTCGCAAGATCGTGACAAAACCCGGCTTACGACCAACTCTTTTTTTATTTTCGTTCAACGCAAAAGTCTGCTGTACCACGTAGCACAAGCGTCTCGCTTTCCGGACCACGTAGTACAAGCGTCTCGCTTGTTTGTCGCGCAGCAAGCGGGACGCTTGCACTACGCGTTGAGGCTATCAGAGGACTTAAGCGGCTCGTCGCAACGTGATCTGATCTGATGATAGTTCTGCCGGTATCGCGTCGCCTGCTTCTGACCAAGGAAGTTTGGCCAGCGGTCCAGTGGTGGCAAGATTATTTTGCTCCCAGCGGTGCGTATTGAGTGCGTCGAGGACTGATTTGGCGATTTCCACCGCCTCGGTGCCTTGCTCGATACTGACTTTCGGATCGCGCCCCTCTTTTATTGCCAGAATCCAGTCCTGATGTTCGTCGAGGATCGCGTTGCTGCGTGGCACTTCGATCTCACGCTTATGCAGTACGTCGCCAAACAGCGACTCACGCACAAATGCTTGCTGTTGAGGTGTTAGATGAAAGAAATCAAGTTCGCGGTTGCGAATCCAAGACGGCACTTCAATCAGCGTGACTTTGGACTGAGTGAAATCGATCTGGGCAAATCCATCGGTACCAAAGATCTGCATCGATCGTTCTGCCGTGAAACTGCAACGCGATGCGGTCAGATTAGCAACTGCTCCACAGTCGAACTGCAAACGCGCCTGAGCCATGTCCTCGTTTTGGCCAAACATGGACATTCCAATCGCGCGTGTTTCGATCAGGTTGCCGGGCATCATCGAATTGACAAGGTCAATGTCGTGGATCATCAGGTCGTAGACCACGCCGATGTCGGTTGAGCGAAAAGTGTATCCGCTCATACGTGAGGCTTGGACGAATTTTGGCTGGCCAATTTTTGCGAGCGCTTTGGAAAATGTTGGGTTGAACTGTTCCACATGACCGACTTGCACTACGGTGTTGGTGCGTCGAGCAATATTGACCAGATCGCGGGCGTCGGAGACACAATCGGTAACCGGTTTTTCGATTAGCGTGTGGATTCCGTTCTCCAGCAGCACGCTGGCCACTTGGTGATGGAATCGTGTTGGTGTCGCGACAACGGCCGCATCGATCTGACCAATCAAGTCGCGGAAATCGCTGACGGCGATAACATCGAACTGTTCTTCGACAGGTTGCAGAGCAACGGGATTTGGATCGGCCACGGCAACGAGTTGCACGTTTTGATTTTCCGCCAGCAGGCGAGTATGAATACGTCCTAAATTTCCTGCGCCGATGACGGCAACTCGCAGTTGGCTCACGCTGCTTTTCTCCTTTGCTCGCGTCCTCGTCCGTGTCTGCCAGACTGGGAGACACTGACTTTGTCGATGAAGTGTTCGATCTCGGGAAGTAGATCGCCTTTGGCACGCATTAGCTCACGGACATTTTCAAGCCCCACTCGAGCGCGATACATCAAACGATAGGCTTCGTTGATTTTGTCGATGACGTGAGGCTCGAAATTATTTCTTTTCAGCGCCACGATATTTACGCAACGCGGGCGAGCGGGATTGCCATCGGCCAGCATGTAAGGGGCGATGTCTTGCAGCACACGACTTGCACCGCCGACAAAGGTGTACGAACCAATGGCTCCGTAATGCGTAACTGCAACGGACCCAGAAAGCGTCGCGTGATGGTCAACGTGAACGTGGCCTCCCAACAATGTGCCGTGTCCAATGATGACGTGGTCCGCCACATTGCAGTCATGGGCGATATGTACCGAACCCATAAAGTAGCAATCGCTGCCGACGCGTGTGTATCCGTCTTCTTTTTCTGATCCCCGGTTAACGGTAACCGATTCTCGAATGACGTTGCGATCTCCGATGACCACTTTGGTCTCTGTC
Source organism: uncultured Pirellulaceae bacterium (assembly GCA_938003615.1). Lineage (GTDB taxonomy): Bacteria > Planctomycetota > Planctomycetia > Pirellulales > Pirellulaceae > Mariniblastus. Next base: position 6,369 of record CALKXO010000421.1, read on the forward strand.
CCTTTGTAGCTGGTGTCCTGTGGGTGTCCGCCCAAAACGGTACCGGGCGAGATCAAATTGTCTTCTCCGATCGTGACGTCACCTAGGATCGTGACATTGTTGTAGAGCTTTGTTCCTCGACCGATGGTCGCGAGAGGGCCAACCACACAGAAGGGACCGATTTCAACGTCGTCAGCAATTTTGGCTTTGGGGTCAACCACTGCCAGTTTTGAAATTTTGGGCGGCATGGGTTTCGATTGCCTCGGTTGTCCGGCGAAGTCGTCAAAGGAATATATAGTCACGTCTTGATTCGCTTATGCTGAAAGGCGTTTTTTGTTTGGCGTGGTAGTAGCTGTCGTAGCCGCTGTTTGCCTAAGCAGTTCAAATACCACTTGGGAATTCAGGCGATGCCCGCTCTTGCAGGCGGTAAATTTTCCAACAATGTCGGTGCCGATCAGAGCAAAGTCACCGATCATGTCCAAAATTTTATGGCGAGCACACTCTTCGTCGTATCGCAGTTCATTGTCGATAGGACCGTCTTGATCAAAAACCAATAGATCTTGATATCCAACTCGTTCGCCTAATCCATTGGCTCGTAGTTGTTCAGCTTCGGTATCGAGAACAAAGGTGCGTGCTGGAGCAATTTGCTCACAGTATTCGGAAGTGTTTAGGTTCGTCTCCCAATTTTGCTTACCGATCGCAGCATTGCTTGGGTAATCGAGGAGAAATTCGAGATGGAATGATTGGTCGTCCGTGGGTTCCATTTCGATCCAAGAATCTTCATTGCCGACACGTGTTTTCTCAGTCACCCAAGTGATTTCACGGGTCGCATCGAGCTCAACTTTCCCTGCTGACTTAAGGGCCAGCACGAAACCAATGCTTGATCCGTCCAAACCTGGCATTTCCGCCTGATTCACATGCACCTCACAATTGTCGATCTTCATTCCTGCCAGCGCTGATAAGACGTGTTCCACCATTTCGACGCTGCAGTCGTTGTCGACCAAGCTGGTTCTGCGCGGGCCGCTGACTCGATTGGCGATGTTGGCCTCGATTCGCGGTTGTCCTGGAAGATCGGTGCGAATAAAAACGACGCCGCTGTTGGCCACCGCTGGGTGAAACTCGAGTTTCACGTCCAAGCCGCTCCAGAAGCCGAAACCGGCCACCGAGGTGGATGATGCAATGGTTGTTTGTGGGCGTATGAACTGAACCAAAATTAGTGCCTTCAGGAGTGTGTCTGAGAAATGGAAGCCGCGTTACAGTGAGACAGTGAGAACCGGCCGCGCCGGTTGTCTCCGCTTTGCTATCGGCGATTCGCAGTACCGTCTCGACTGGCAGCATAAGTTCTGGCGATTTGCCCGACAATTTCCTGAGTAATGTCTTTCTGGTTTGTGTGAAAGACAATGCTACCGTTGACCTTCTGCATGATGCTGGCGGGGACAGCCGGGTCGACCGGTTGGCTGTTGTACCGCATCACCATCCGGACGCCTTGTTTCTGGGCGTAGTCGGCAATAATGACTTTGATTTCGTTGTAGGTATCAAAGTGCAGTTGCGCTTCCTTTTTCATCAAGTCACGCATTTTGTTGCGTTGCTCAACTTCTTTGGCTGCAGACTTCTGGGCCAAACGAGTTTCCTCAGCTTTGAACTCAGGCGATGTCGGCTCATATTCCTTGAGGCCTTGAGCTTCCTGCATGAGTGCTTGCTGCATCTGCTGGGTCTGGGCTTTGAATTGCTCAGCCTCTTTCCGCAAGCCTTCCAGCTGCTGGCCAAAGACAGGATGGCTCTTGAAGATCATACCAATGTCGACCAAAGCGACATTGGTTTGAGCCTGAGCTGCTGATGGGGCCAAGAGTGTGGCGACACACGTCAGCGCAACAGCCGCCGCGGTGGTCAGACTCCGGAAATTAGAAAAATAACGTGATCGTTGTTGCGTCTCGTTCACTTTCAGCACTCCTTGCCGTCGTGATAATAATTCCTAGACAGATTTGGCAATCCCTTCGCCAAAAAGTATCTGTAAAGGCCGTCTAAATTGTCTTTTGTCTATCCAGTCAAATCCTTCGACCGGTTATTCTGTCTGTAGTCGATCAGATTCCTTGATCGGCTTTAAATTCCTTGATCGGCTTTTTCTTGGGCCGACAAAATTATTTGATCGGCCCGTCATTTTGCAGATCTTAACAGAGGAAGTAAAGCCCGAAATTTATGCTGGCACTTCCTGTTGTAAATCTGCCTATGATGTTGGTTTCAAATTTCGTTTTACTGACGTTAAAGCGATGAAGAGGAAGAGAAGGTCTCTCGTAACTCATCGGCCAGTTCTTCATATTGGGTGTAAAAGCTTCGTGACAGGATGGCGAGGTAAACATTCGCTCCTAGCGAGATCAGCAACAGTAGCCACATCAGCCTCAACATGCGTCCATCGGAGGCAACAGTTGGCGCGTTGCCCTTGTATCCAGTGCCACGCTGTGCGGGTGGTTGGTATCCGTTGATGTCCAATGGAGTTGCTCCGCCATTGAGTCCGTCGTAATTTTTGACATTGGTCGTGTTGGATGCTAGTCGAGGATTGCGCGATGCTGCCATATCTCCACCAAGTGTGTAAGGGACGACTGGCCGATTGACCAACGATCCAACTCTTCCACTGGTAGAGCTGCGATTGAAGTTACCACTGGAGTTGGAGGCTAGAAAAGAATTAAGTTTTGCATCGATTCCGTCCTCCATCGAGTCAACTTTGTCCGCCACAATTCCCGCAAAGCCATTAATCAAGGTGTTGAGGTCCTCTTTGTGGTCTCTACGGAGTTGTGCGATGCGATCGACTGAGGTGGTCGCGTTTCGGGCCAGCGAAAGA
>CALKXO010000422.1 GCA_938003615.1 uncultured Pirellulaceae bacterium
AAGGCTTGAGCGTTGCCGTAAGGATCATGGAAAAGATCTATCAGACGGGAAGAAAGTACGCCGAGGATTTCAAGAAAAAAATGAAGATCAAGTTCGATGAGCACCTGCCACAATGGAACTATACTGCCATTCCCGAGGCCAGCTGAAATCGGGAAGTTATTTCGTGACTAACCCTTAGGTTATTCAAATCAATCGACGGCTTTTGACCCAGACACCTCCGTCACCATCATAGACGGGGGCAATCTCACAATTTGGATTGAACCTACCGACTGATTCAAGATGCGTTATCGGTTTATCTCCGCATTGGTTGGCCCGTCAGCGACTTGCCGAGAGCGCAGTTCTGCCGCTATCATGTTTTGCAACACATCCAAGAGGAAAACATGACCGCGACGACCGATTCAATGCAAGGGAAAATTCATCAGGGCGACTGTATCGCCGGTCTGAAGAAAGTCCCCGATGGAACAATCGACCTCGCCTTTGCAGATCCGCCCTTCAATATCGGTTTCAAGTACGATCAGTACGATGACACGCTTGAAGATGATCAGTACATCCAGTGGTCGCACGAGTGGATGACACAGATCCATCGCGTGCTCAAAGTCAACGGAACGTTCTGGCTGGCCATTGGCGATGAATACGCGGCCGAGCTAAAAGTCGAAGCAAAGAAAATTGGCTTCCACTGCCGTAGCTGGGTGATCTGGTACTACACTTTTGGCGTCAACTGCAAGAAAAAATTTACACGCTCGCACGCTCATCTGTTTCACTTTGTCAAAGATGAAAAGGACTTTGTCTTCAACCATTTGGACATGGACCTTCGAGTCCCCTCGGCGCGGCAATTGATCTACAACGATGCCCGTGCTAACCCGATAGGCCGGATGCCGGACGACACTTGGATTCTCCGTCCACAGGAACTGGTCAATGGATTCGAACCGGACGAGGACACGTGGCATTTTCCGCGCGTTGCCGGAACTTTCAAGGAACGCGCTGGCTTTCACGGTTGTCAGATGCCGGAACAATTATTGGCACGCATCATTCGAACTTGTTCCTGTGAAAACGATATCGTAATCGATCCCTTCTCAGGTAGTTCGACCACAGTCGCCGTCGCCAAAAAGTTGAATCGCCGCCACTTCTCGTTTGAACTGTCCGAGGACTATGTGCGCCTCGGAACCGAGCGGCTAAATCGGATCTCAGTCGGCGATGCGCTTAACGGAGCCGACGAACCCTCGATGAACGAACTGAACAAGAAGAAACAGAGCAAGGCAACTACGAAAAGGTCGAACAAGAAAGCTCCGACGCTATTTACCAACGAAGACAAAGTGCACTCCATGATTGCCGCTGAGCAAAACGGCATCGTCGAGGCGTTTGCTCACGCAAATCATGGCTACGCCGTAGACCGACTGATTGCCGACCCGATACTGAACGAGGATTTTCAAGTGGCCTGCGATCGGCTATCGGTTCCGGGCACACCGGCTGAGCGCAATCGTTTTCTGTTTCGTATTCGCAAAGCGGGAAAGTTGAAGTCTGCCGGGATTTATACCAAAACGAAAACAAACATCGGCTGGAAGGACATCGAACCGTTTATCTTCGCCAGCGAGATCGCGTGGCGACAGACCAGCAACAAGTATTGCATCAGCCTCGACGAGATGTTTTGTGACCCTCGGATTGCGATCCAGTTTGACAAAATCGCTGCTGATTTTGCTCCGGGGTTTACGGCGCTAGAATACCGCTGGGCCGCTTTGCGATTGCGGAAGGAAGGCAGCAGCGCGTTGAAACGCACAAAGCTACAATCGGCAAAGAAATTTGGCATCGATCAACTGAACAAGACTAGCATCAAACAGGTTCCCGGCATCGCGTTTTCCGATCTAGAGTTGAATGACGTAGAACAGGGACCAGGCGTTTATCTGATTCGTGAAGCAGATGGTACGGCGTTGTATGCTGGCGAAACGGAACAGTTGGCCTCGAGGATCCGACGCACATTCGACGAAAGTGGCCCTTGCTCAATGTGGTTGCAGCGCAGTCCAGAGTTGGAAATCTATATTCTTCCACTTCAATCGATCGCAGACCACCGATTCGCTCGGCAGAGCCTCTTGTTGAAGTGGCATCGGCCTCAGTGGAACTACGTAGACCATCTCAAAGCTTAAAAGTGGGATACTTTGAATCGGTTTTGGTAGTCTTCTGATGGCATCATCCGTTTATCGACGGAAAGCGTGCTGTGGCCAAGAAGAACATCTTCTCCATTTGGACGCTCGCGGGTCATGCAAAGCATTGCCACCTGCGTTCGAATGATGACTAGGCGACATCAATCGAAGATCAACAGCGTTTGCGAAGATGATCCGTTTTGGATTAGGTCAATCAACGAGTGTTGGTCACCTTCGTTGCGCGATGGCGAATTCCAGAAATCCTCATCGCCCCAACGTCTGCGGCGGAGTCCGATTGACCAGCAGGTCGGATCGCCAATCGCGCGTACAACTTCATCGTCAAGAGAAAAATCCCCTTCTGCCCCCTGCCCTGTCTCGCCCCATAATGCCGACAAAGGAATCGCTGCTTCGACGGTCCAGTTGTCCTTCGACTCTTTTCCTTTGACAAACCAAGTTGGATCCCAAGCACTCATTCCGTTGATGCTCTCAGCCGCCCAAGCTCGATAATCAATTGCAAATTGAAAATTAGTCTGTCCGTCTCGATCAATATCCAATCCGATTTCAATTCGATCGCGTCCCTTCAAATCCGGATCGCGTGACCGCACGGCGCTGCTACTGCGATACTTTTCATTTGGCAGTTTCGACATCACGGCGATCAGATACAGAAACTGATCGTCGCGAGCAAACATCAGCGCATCTGACACGGGCCTCGATGCCGGTGCTTCAAAAGAGACCTGTCTAAATTCTGATTTGGAATTCGGTGGCTGAGTTTCTTCTAAATGAGGCATGCGACAAATCGCATTGGCCTTGTAGACGTTTTGCCAAACAGGATCGTTGGCAACGCCGTCGAGCTTCGGCCGAGTTACTGCTCGCACGCAGTGAATTATCGGCGAGGTCAGACTTTTCAGCGCTGATACATCAGGAGTCTCCCGCCCATCTTTGGCAGCCTGCAAAACGGCAAGTTCCGTTTTGATCCAGCGCTTTAATTTTGGGTCAGCCGCGAGGCGCAGCTTCTGTTGTAAGTGGTCGACACGTAGTTGGGGTTCGGCAGAAAGCAGAGTCAGTTTCGCATCCAATAACTGGCAAGCGGATGATTGAGCCAAATCCTCATCTTGATTCTTTAAGCGATTAAGAAACTTAGTCGCAAGCTGTTGGCGTTCCTCCAGCCACTGGTCTAGTTTAAACTGATTTTTGATTTGCTTCATTCCGCGCTCGAGACGATCTTCATCCAAACCCGCCCCGTACGGCTGCGGTTGTGATCCTGCGGTCCCTGCATTGCCTGAGCCCAGTTGTTGATCGACTCCGTTGCCCAGACGAACCAACTCCGCTAAATCCGAATCACCCGACGAGCCCGCGACTTCGTTCATTTGCATCCGTTGACGCCGCGCCGCATCGATCTGCTTTTTCAGTTGTTCTGGGTCGGGCGCTTGCCAAGATAGACGTTGGTCGCCATTTCCCAATGAGTCCGTTTGAATTTTTGTCAGTTCTTCGATTCCTTCGATTCCCGAAAGCGCTAATTGATCCGGTTGGCTCGCTCTATTCTGGAACTGCTGGATAGCAGCATCTCGGGCATCAAAGAATGCGCGATGATTGAATTCGTCCGACGCAAAATACGTCGCCAACCAAAGTCTGGCTACCGGCGCGTAGGCATGTTCGGACCAGCGCGTCGCAAGCAACTGCAAGCTGCGACTGGCCAGCTCCGGATTGCCCGCCGCAAAGTACTCGTCTGCCAGTTCCATGATCCAGTTCCCGGCTTGCTGTCGATCAACCGCCAAGGCCAGCGTTAATAGATCGTTCTGCCAAAGGCTCATCGATTTTTCGTCGTGAATGTCCGTCTTCATTAACCGCGCGAACATTTGTCGTTTCTGGCTACCGCGTTCAATGATCGCCAACCCCGTTGAGGTTCGACTTTTTGCAGTCCGGCCGACGACTTGTCCAATTCCTTTGAGCAACGACGTTTGTTCAACGGGAACCGCCGTTGTAGATTGCCCTCCGTCGCCGCGTCCGATGAATCGAACCATCCGCCAAGTTTGAAACGCTTGATCTCGTTGCGCGCTAACCGCATGCAGGCTCATTCCCAACAATGATCGGCTGAGCATGATACGGTCGGCGATTGACTGTCCCTCCAGCGGAAGCAATTTGCCGCTACCAATGTTAATGCCCCCACCCAGATCAGCAATCACCATCCGTTTGACCTGCCAAGCAGGCAAATTCAATTCTGTTTGATCATTGTGCAACACGCGCGAGTCGGCAGCTGCGTGAATCGCCTGAGTCACCAATGGCTCATCAACGCCACAGACAGCAACACATGCCGGACGGTACTGGCGGATGTTTTTGACAACGTCTTGTAAGACGCGCATTTGGTCGGTGTCCGAGTTAACCTTTTTGCGCCCATCAATCGCTAGCGTCATCGTTGCGTTGCCACATCGCGCCGCAGCCTGATGAATATGTGCCGCCGAGATCGATCGTTTGCCTTTTGACAACAACACGGTGCCACATAGTAAATTGTTTTCGCAAGCCAGTTCCGCCAGCAGATTAAGAGGGATATTGGCCTCAGACGCACAAATGTTCAATACGTCCAACCGTCGATGTTTGCCGCGCCGCACTTCCCATGTTTCGCCTCCATCAATCGTAGACAAAATCACGCCAAGGTCTCCGACCGCAAACCCGGTTTGGGTGTCAACAAAGGTGATCCTGCGGATCGCAGTTGTAACGGGAGTTCTGTGGAAGGCAACGGCGGAGGTTTTGCGATCGATCGAAACCAAGCAGCTTCCCGGTTTTCCCGCGGCCCAAATGGCGTCTTCGGTCAGTGCGATTGTTTCGAAATCGATCAGCGACAATGTCTGGGTTTGCCGCTGGTGATCGGCGTCGTCGTAAGTCAATTTGGTCGGGCGGAAGGAAAGTCCGTTATCGGCGCTGCGAAAGATGGCTCCGCCGTGGCCTACTGCCCACGCGTCTTTTTCGCCCGCGATTGCAACGTCAGTAAAGTGTTGTGGCCCGGTGCCGAGAATCGCCGCGCTATCCATCTCGGCTGGGTTACCACCTGCCAGTTTTGAGAATCCGATCGTTCCAGAAGTGGCGGCGGCGATTGTGGTAGCTCCGTCTCGTGAAGCCCGACGCCATGATTGCTTTGCCGTCTCCGGAGAGTCGCTGCTCCACGTGCTTCCACCGTCGTGTGTAAAATAGATTCCGCTGCGGTATTTGTGACTGCCGTCGCCAACCGCCCAACCACTGCGGAGACTGTTGAAGTGAATTTGTTTTAGCGCCGGCGCTCCTGTATTGTGGAGGGCTTGCCAAGTCACTCCTCCGTCAGAGGTGCGCAGCACAACCGATTGGGTTCGATCGAGATACGGTAGCGCGTATCCACCACAGGCCCAGCCATGTTGTCGGTCGAGAAAAAAGATTCCTGACAGCTGACAAGTGAACTTTGGTTCGCCGGATCGATTGGTGGGAGCTGATTTGATGACTTGTCGGTTGCTGACGCCACGTAGTTTTTCAGACAGCGATAAGCTACCGTTGCTCCCGCTGTTGGCGACAATGATTTGGTTGAGTTGTGCGATTGTCTTCCACGTTTCGCCACCGTCAGTTGTTCGCAAAATGGTGCCATGGTCACCCGCGGTCCATCCATGTTGGCGATCAACAAAACAGACATCGTTAAGCCCTGCTTCAGCTTGCCACGAAGCAGGTAGGGGTTCATCCAGCAGACCGTCAGCAGCAGCCGTCGCAACCGTATGCCAGCCAATAAAAAACGTTGACAGCAAGCCGATCAGCATCACCAGCGCCTTGAGAAACGGGAGACGGTGGAAAGCCGTTTTGCGGGTTGTTTGGCTGTTGAGAGTCATGAAAGGACACTAACAGATCGGGTTTGAAGCAACCATAGATTCTGATGCTAGCGAGGCTCAAACAACGCGTTATGACTTTTCTGTCACATTTAGCCTTTTGGCTCTGTTGTTCTTTCAGAGCTGACATATCGTTCGATTCGCCAGAATTCCTGATCAGCCAAGGATTTTGGGGGAAATTCTCTACGCTTAACTGATCATTTCAGCTGTGACAAACCACCAGCGTCGGCTCTTTTCTCAATTGAAGACTTATGGCGGGGTGTCGATCATTCCAACGTTATAATCGACACAAATCGGTAAGTGCGAGTCGGGGCCGATTTGGTGTATTCTGGTCGCACTGGTTGACGAAACTGGTTGATACAGCGTTTCCGACGCTGTCTTTTTCTACCTCCCCAAAAACAATCTCGATACAACTCCATGGCCGAACACTCGAAATACCAACAGAACGTCATCAAGAACTACTACGAGAATCGCGAGAACATCGCGCTTCAACGGGCTCAGGAGCTAGTGACCGAACTGTATCTGACAGAAGGTAAGAAGCGCGAGAAGAACTGGGAACGACTGGTTGGTCATCTGCAAAAACTGGAAGTCAAACAACAAACGATCGACCACTTAAAATCCCAAGACGATCCTCGATTAGTCGCAAAATTGCTCGAACGCATT
>CALKXO010000423.1 GCA_938003615.1 uncultured Pirellulaceae bacterium
AACGACACCGCAAGCGATAGTACGAATCAAACGGAGAAAAGCATTCATTTTCATCTTGGTCACCTAAAAGATATTTGCACCCCCCGAAGGTGATGCTTACTCGTTAAACTGATTTGGAAGAACTTTGGGCAGAAACCAATATTTTACTCTGACAGTTCAAAAAACAGCCCAGATTTTCCTGATTTTAACCGCATCTCCTACCTCTTTCGACCTTCAACCATGTCCCAAACCCTTCTTGTGATGCGGCACGCCAAAAGCTCGTGGAAACAGGGCGGACTGACCGATCATCAGCGCCCACTGAACAAACGCGGACTCGGCGATGCCGTACGGATGGCACGCTGGCTATTTGACAGCGATCATGTCCCTCAGCAAATATTTCACTCGTCCGCAAACCGCACGAAGATGACCTCGAAACTCATGAACGAGCGCTTTGAGGCTCTCAAAACGCCACCGGTCACGATTACCGAAGTCGATGATCTCTACCTCGCGCGCTGGCAGGTTTACGTCGATGAACTGAGTGCTCGTCTGTCCCCCGACGCCCCAGATACGGTCATGGTCCTCGGCCACTGTCCCGGCGTGGAAGATCTGGTTGAGGCACTTACCGATCAATGGGTGACGATGCCCACCGCGGCTATCGCCCGCCTCTCATACAATGAAGACTCATGGGCAGGGTTGGAAAAAAAACACCGCAAGCAATTCAAGCTCGAGGATTTATGGTTACCTAAGGAAGTCTTGAGTTGATTCTCGATGATTCTAAGAAAGGGACGTTGCCAGCGTTTCTTCTTAATCTTCGGCGCGCGAGCGCAAAGTAACGCCGTCGAGCCTAGCCCACGTCATCGCTAGTGCAAGATCGAATCACCGAAGACTTTCTTCAACGATTCGCAGACGACATTTGCAAAGTGTTCGTTGCCCAACTGATTCGGATGCAGACCATCTTCGCTTAAATGATGTTTTGGATCTAACCAGATCCCCGGCGGCAACAGTGGACTGTTAAAAATAAAGCTGCGAATCACAGAATCGTCGACCAACTGTAAATCATATTCAGCGGCAAGTTCGCGTTCCAAGCCGTCATACGGATCGGAAATAAATCCTCTGGGAATCTCAACGAGAACAACCTCCACACCGCGGGAGCGGAAAGCCTCGGTCAACTTAACGAGATTCGCGCGCGTGGCCTGACGCGTTTTCTTTTCGCCGTTGTAGTCGTGACCTCCTAACTCAATAACGATCGCTTGTGGATCCGTCGCAAGAATGTCGGGAATCATCTTAATCCCTGCATCGGTCGTTATTCCGTTGACTCCAAAATCGGCCACAGGACTGGAGATCAGTTTCTCAAGCTCATCAGGGTAACCAAAATCTGTCAATGAATCCCCAAGGCAGGCGATTGGTCGACCATCAGCAACAAGACGCTTAGAGGTGTTTGCATCAAACCAACGCCCACCCCACAACCAAGTCACCGCGCTTAGCAGCAGCACTGCGAGGACGGGGGACTTCCTTTGTTTAGTCTGTTGATCAATTTTCCGGCGTATCCACCAATCCCAAGCGGCAACCCCAAGTACAACCATTGCGAACCCCCAAATCGAAAACGCAAATCCGGGTCGCTTTACTAGCATCAACGCCACACATACGACCAACCAAGGCCACATCGCGCGGTTCTTCGCCTGACAAACCAATGCCGTCACGACCCAACCCAATGTCATCCAAGGCAGGTAGGCCGGAAAAGTAATCAGTGATCCGAAAAGGAACGCGATCGTGGCGGCCTTAAAAAAGATCTTTTGCATCCAACCGTTCGCTGTTTAAGTTTACTACTGTCACATTTAACTCCTGTCCCAACTTCAAAAAGTGTTCGTCGATCACCCCCTGAGCAACGTTGTCCGAAACCTTCTCGCCCACTGCCGCACGCGCCTTCAACAACACCAACTCCCGACACGACAACTCAATCGCCAACCGGCCTGCGATCGAGTCACTGGTCACTGACCACGAACTCGGTAAATCATCAACCGTTGGCAGCCACGTTCGACAATCGAAAATTACATTTTGGGGGCCCGCCGAAAACTGCTCCTGAAGAGACTCAATCGACGATTCAATTGGCCATTCATCAACCAACGCCGCAAACATTTTGGCCGTCACCGACATCAAATCGACACTCATCCAATGCGCGTCCACATCAGCGCTGGGCAATTGTTTCCCGTGGATCGCGTGCCAATCACGCACCACATCGACCAACTTCCCACCACCGACTACCCAGACTGTAGGAATTGGCCGTTGCCGTTCACACCATTGTCGGATTCGCGCTCCCAGCCTAGGACTGGACAACAAACTGCCACCTACTTTGACGACTCTTAGAGACATGGGATCGCTCATGAAAATCTCTCGGACGCCAAAACAGCAACGGCATGGGCAGGACCGCAAGCACTCGCCATTTCACCAATTTGGTCGGCCAGAGAGACCAATTTAATGTTGGCGCTGATCGCCTCTATCGCCTTTATTCCGTTGTTAAGTAGAAATTGTCCTTCACCGACCGCTAGAACATTTTTTACTTTCGCTCCGGCAGTGGACAGCCGTTTGGAGATGGTTTCGCCGATTGCCGCTTCTGCAGCAGCAACCGTTTGAGCGGCCAACGCATCAATCAACTCGGAATCCAAATCATCGAGGTCTCGGCAGAGCATTCTTGCCATCCGCTGACCGCAAGAGAGTCGCGTCTTGGGGCGTCCGTCGGCAGTCTGCATCAGCTCCGGGAACTCAGGCACCAGCCCCTTCCACACTGCTGCGTCCCCCACAGTCGCAAACAGTTCATTGGCCAACGCAATTTGCTGGCCTCCGAATCGGACGTGGCTTAGTAAACCGCAAATCGGAGTGCGATCGGCCCCCACGTATAGCAGTTCACCCGTGGTCAGACGTTCAAGATCGTTCCGGCTGTTGGTCGCAACAACTCCGTTTTGAACCAAAGAAACATCGGTTGTCGTAGAACCAACGTCAACGATCAGTCCCGTAGCACCGGGAAGCAAGCGCGCACCCCATGTTGCCGTGGCATGCCAATTTGCCGCTGCCACCAGATCCCACGCCTGCTCTAGCTCATTACGACTCCGCCAAACTCCGTCACAAGAATAATAGGCCACGCGTCGACCTCCACAAACACGTTCAACAGCGTCGGCAATGTAGAAAACTCCCGCCCGACGATTCTCAAAATTGTCGGCCAGTTCACCCGTCATCGTCACAGCGCACGAGTCGGACGAAGCGGCGTGTCGGACAAGCTTAGCAATCGACTCCTCCAGCGATTGCCAATCGGTCCACATAGGAAATGGCATTTCTATTGCGGGCCGATCTGGCGAACTGGGGAACCCCGCTTTCAGGTTCGCGCCACCAATATCTAGTCCGAACCAAGCCATGTTTTGTTTCTCTAAGTAACCCGCCGCACTGCTTCAAGCCCGAAGTTCAAGATCCCATTCGAGTGAACGATTCGAACCGCGCAGAATCATTCGAATCGCGCAGAATCATTCGATTGCGATTCAGATTTGTGTCTGCACGATCCCCATTTCAACTCCAACTGCCAAATCAGATGGCATCGTCCAACGCCGCATCGAGATCCGGAAACTGAAATTGGTATCCTTGCTCCAACGCGCGCTGAGGAATAACGCGTTGAGAGAAGAACAGACTGTTGGCGAATTCGCCCAACGCAATTCTCAGCCCAAACTTCGGCGCTGGCAGGATTGCCCAACGCCCCACTGATTTTGCCAGCGCCGCAGTGAACTGTCCATTGGTCACCGGATTAGGAGCCGTTGCGTTGTAAACACCGCTGGCCGACGGCGTTTGGATCGCCCAATCAATCATGCCCGCAAGATCCTCGACATGAATCCAAGGAAACCACTGGCGTCCCGATCCAAGCTTGCCACCCAATCCCCATTTGAACAGCGGGACCATTTTCTCTAACGCTCCGCCATCCGATCCCAGCACGATTCCAATCCGCAGCTTAACTACCCGCACGCCCAACGCCGCAATTTCGTCAGACGCGTCCTCCCATTGCTTGCAAACCTCGGGAAGGTATCCCTCTCCCATCTGATGTGATTCGGTGACCACCACATCTCCGGGATCACCGTAGTAGCCTACCGCTGATGCCGAAACAAAAACGTCTGGCTTTCGATCCAACTTCGAAACGGCTTCGACCAGCTTTTTCGTACCAAGCACGCGACTGTCACGGATACTCTTCTTTTTGGCTGCCGTCCATCGACCTTCGGCAATCGAATCGCCCATCAAGTTAACGACGGCACGGCAATCCATCGCCGGATCTAAGTTCAGCGCTTCACTCTTGGGCGCCCACTCAATCACATCTGCCACGCTATCCCCAAGTTTATTGAGTGCTCGTTGTCGGTTGCGGGAGGTGACGACCGGTTTTTCCAATCGCTCTATCAAATAGTGGCCAACGAACCCGGTTCCACCTGTTATCAATACCGACATTTTTGTTCCCGAACGTTTAACTCAAAATTTTTAGTTGGGCGATTTGCGTATAACAGTATTGCAGAAAAGAAATTAACCACTACTGGTCACAACGCCGTGAACAACTCCCAGGAAGCCGATCCCGCAAGAGATTGGAGAGTACGTGACCGAGGTATCCAAAGTAATGGGATCGGCCTAGGATCGGCCCGCGAGAAGACTTGCTGCTTCGGCTACCTTACAGCCAGCGGTGGATGACAACTTACTGTGGCTTGAAGTTATATTCCGGGTTCGGCGGTAGAAACACGGAGTACACCCCCGCATTACGGACGGACGCGCTCAATCGCCGCTCGGCTAAACTTAGAAAGAAGATAAGGGGGGGGCAGCGACGGTCTTAAGAAGTGTCGCTGACCGGGTGGCGAAGGGCTGTTGCCAGCCCCTCGCTCCCACAGACCCGTACGTGCGCGCATTAGCGCATACGGTTCCTCAAAACACGGTTTTGCTGTAGAGCTTCGGCCGGAAGATAGGCCGAGGCCGGACAATACGTG
>CALKXO010000424.1 GCA_938003615.1 uncultured Pirellulaceae bacterium
GCTCAAGCGCTTTCACACGAGCCAGTAGTTTGACTGCAAAATCCCGAAGCTCTGCTTTTGTGGCGGTTTCCAAATCCATTCCCGAAAGTAGCAGAAACTCAAACAGGCTGCTACGCCGATCAAAAGCCGTGAACGGTTACAAAAATTGATTCTGCTTGCGCGATTGGCAAGCCATGTTAGTTCAACCGCGCGTTCCACATTCACCTATGTTCCACATTCACCTATCCTAAAACACGTTCCATACGTTGCGCAATATCGGCCAATCGGTCTCGGTCACCGCCGTTGACCTCGGCGGTCGACCAACCCGAGAAACCAGTCTCCATCAGAGCTGCTTTGACGGCTTTCCAATCGACATCTCCATCGCCTATTTTGCAGAACCCGTCCTTCTTACTCCAATCCTTGATGTCCAGTTTAACAATGCGCGATCCCAGTGTTTGGATCCATTGCTCGCTAGGCGCAAACTTCCGCGCATTACCAATGTCAAAATAGACGCCAACCCATGGGCTGCCAATCTCATCTACATAGTCTTTCAACTGGTCCGGCATTTCGCAAAATCCGTTCCATACATTTTCAATCAAAATCCGTACTCCCTGACGTGCTGCCAAAGGAATGCTCTTGCGGATTTCGGCGATGGAGCGATTCCAAACGTGGTCATGCGTCTCCTCTTCCCCGGTAACTTTGCCGGGCACAAGCAACACTGAATCACCGCCAAAGGACTTTGCATCTCGAATTGCCTGCTCAAGAATTTGCCGACCGTTCTCGCGCTTTTTTGGATCGGGACTTGATAGGCGAACCTCCCAATGCTTCATATCAACCAAACCATGGACCGGCAGGCCCGTTGTCTCACTGGCCGCTAGGATTTCCGTTGCTGATATTTTAGTCGGGCTGATCAACTCCATCCCATCATAGCCAAGTTCCTTGCACAATTGAAACTTGTCTAACACGCTATCGCCAGCTTGAATCATCCCCCATTTCACCGAACGGAGAACACGACGGTTCTGAGGCGATTGTTCAACTTGTTGGGCGACAATTTTACTTCCTGCGAACAATGATGTCGCTGCGACGGCTGCCGATGTTCCTGCCACGGTTGACAAGAAGCGGCGACGTGAAGGGGGAATTCGACCTTGCATCATTGACCCTCGGAACAGAAGTTGGAGAAAAAGTTAGAACAGCGACGAATCGTTGGAATGTTGGATTGAACCGCTGTCCATGACAACAGGACCGCACACATTCTATTTTGCTTGCTGTAATAGTGGAATCAGCTTGATAAAGTCATTGAAAGGCAGGTGACGTAAGTAGCTATCTGCTGGTTTCTTAAAGTAAAAAGTACGCGATTGGACGTGGAAGCACTCCCAACCTTGAGCCCCCAATTGATTCAATTGATCGTCAGCCGAATCCTCCCCGGCGACCTCCAGAACCACCGTTTTGTATTCCCACGACTGCATGTTTTTCCAGTCCTGAGTCAGCCACTGGCTAGTATTGTCGGCGTTGGTCATGCCACTTTCTTTTAGCGATTCAAATGTGTCGTTGGCCCAACCCATTGCGTCACCGGCTGATTCTCCGCTGGCGGCGGCCGCATCACCAATCTTTTTTTGAACCCAGTCCTGAGCCCCTTTGGCGGTGGCCCCGGTTCCAGATTTGGCCTGCTCCAAAAAGTCGCTTGCCGTTCCCAGTATCCCCTTGCCTTCTATCCCCTTGCCTTCTATTGGATCGACGGACGATTGTTCTTGCGTTGTTTCCACTTGAAGCTTTGTCGTCGTCAAAGCCTCCACAGGCACTGGTTGGACCGCTTCGGTATTGCTACCAATCGGCTCTTGTGTACAGCCCGTCAAACCGACCGTCATTACTTGGACAATAGCGATCGATATCGTCGCCGCAAACTGTTTCATACTGTGTCGCTGATTATCAGTCATTCATTCTCCCTTTCACCTTCGTCGCCAAAATTGATCATCGCTTTGTCTGCCTTTGTCTCCGCCTTGATTGCCTTGCGACACATCTATGCAACAGATCTTATGCAAGTCGAACGCGACTCGAAAGATTTTTGCTCCCGTGCCTGCTTAGAAATAGCCAGATTAATAACCAGATTTCGCATTATACAATTTGTTATTCTAATTTTCTCGGGCCACGCCCCAGAAAAAAGCTAGGCTTGTTAAGCACCGGACGCTAGGTTTCCAATTGGAAAAGGAATCGTGGCTAGTGCATTGTAGATAGGTCAATCTCCATCCACTTTCTCTTTTCGTCAGCGACATGCCAGTCGAAAATCTTTTAAATTTTTTTCTAGCTTTATTTCTCCTATCGCACGGGCTTCAGTGGCTTCGTCGGTACCGCAGTCAACAGGCGTGGCGTCAATGCACACAACGACTTGGCCATACTCTGGCCGCAATCACACCCCTGTCGCCCTTCTCACCGAGCCTGATCGATGATCAATTTGAAATCCGTCACCCAGTATTTCCCCTAGGCGATCGCCGTCGATCGGATGTGTTGTACTGGATCAGTCAAGTACTCTTCACGGTCGGTTGCGTCGGCGCTGGGGCGGGCGTCTCAATCCTAATAACAACCGTAATGAAGGGCGGTGCTATCTCAATGCCAATTCTATTGGGTATTGCCGCAGCAACGGTCGTGGGCTTTGGAGCTGGTGTCCCACTGGCCCGAGCTTCACATGCATGCTGTCCCCTCTCTGAGCACTCTCCCGTCACCAATATCAAGAGCGGCAAAAGAGGTAGCTTGCTTCGTCGATTAAACGACAGCCCTGTCCATGCTTACCATTGCGATCTGCTAAAGCGTATCGGTTTCAAGCCTCTCGGAATCCACCAGCGGAAAAACGTAGGTCCGCTCTCCACCTATCGCCAAACATCGGTATTGGAAACGTTGCTATTAATGGACGGCACAACGTTGGTTCAAATGGGGCTGCGCGATGCCAACTGTCCCGTGTTTTTTGTGCAGATTTTTTCACAATTAACAAACCACCAAACCGCCAAGACGGAGGTCGAATTAAAGACGCTTTACCAATTCCCTGAGCCAGATGATTCCCAATGGTTGCTAAGCGCGTTGGCCCGACATCAAGCATCTGTCCTTAAACAATGCCAAACTCATCAATGTCAAATCGCGCTGATCCATCAGCAAACTTTCGAATACGTCGTTCAAAACGAAGAACTTCAATCCAGAGTACCTTCGTCTTCCTTGCCAAGTGAATCACCAGCAGATCCCCTTCAAGGTTCAAGTCCACTTCTTCTACCTGCCAAGACCAGTCACGTGGGTGAGTGTGTCCTCTAGCGAACGTGAGGGCCATACCGTTTTCTTCTGATTTTCGATTTGTTAGGGCACGAAAAGGCGACCAGCGATTGTGAAGATCGTGGTCGCCCTTTTTATTCTTGTATCCGACTGATACAGGAAACAAATTTTAAGTGGCTTTGACGTTTAGGCGTCAGGATTAGGAACGTGGAAGATCGATCGGTAGACGACGCCCGCGAGAGCAGCTCCTGCAGCCGGGGCCGCGAAAAACAACCATACTTGTTGCATCGGCCAAGCTTCTCCGTTGACCAGCGCCACAACGGCTGGCCCCAAGCTACGTGCTGGATTGACGCTACAGTTGGTAACTGGAATCAAGCCCAAGTGAATCAGCGTCAAACACAAACCAATTGCCAACCCCGCAAAACCTGCACTGGCTCGCCAATCAGTCGATCCCAAAATGACCATAAGGAACATGAAGGTGAACACGGCTTCGGCGGTGAAAGCCGCGATCATACTGTATTTTCCTGGTGAGCCCGGGACATCTCCATATCCATTGCAGACGCCTGCAAAAGTAGACGTGACGTAACCCGGTGCACCGCTGCAGATGAAAAATAGCAAGAAGGCTGCGACGACGCCGCCTAGAAATTGAGCAATGAAATACGGCACTACGTCTTTGACATGGATTCGTCCTGCCATAAACGCGCCAAGGGTAACTGCAGGATTGAGATGAGCACCCGAAATGTGACCGATGGCATATGCCATCGAAACAACCGTGAGTCCAAACGCCAACGAAACGCCAACGAAACCAATTCCCATATGTACTTTGTCATCGGTGAGAAAACCTGCGGCGAGAAGTGCAGATCCGCAGCCGGCGAATACTAGCCAGAACGTACCAAGAAACTCGGCAATATATTTTCGTGTAGCTTCCATAAAGAGGCCTTCCAGAATGAGATCAAGAATGAAGCAGGGGCCAATAGGATTAGTCACGAAATAACTTCCCGATTTCAGCTGGCCTCGGGAATGGCAGTATAGTTCCATTGTGGCAGGTGCTCATCGAACTTGATCTTCATTTTTTTCTTGAAATCCTCGGCGTA
>CALKXO010000425.1 GCA_938003615.1 uncultured Pirellulaceae bacterium
TTTTGCCGGGCTTTTGAAAGGAGCTTTCAGCTTGGGTGAGCACCGTATTGATCCACTGGTGAATCTGGCTGGGCTGAACATCAAGTTCTTTGGCCAGCTCGCTGACAGGCACTGCATCCTTTAAATGACGACGGACGGCATCGGCTTTTTGGGATGAATCAAACATTCTTCTGGTTCGGGACATGGAAATTTCCTAAGATAGTATGAGTATAGCAACTCAAATCCAAAAAATTCCGATTCCATCAGAAGCAAGACACTGGTAACAAAGTAAACAGAGACAAGGTGTTTTCAACTGATGCCGCAAGTGTTGAATCGGATTCTAAGTAGACAACCAAGTTTCTTGTAGGAAGCCATCTGACTCATCGCCTCCCACAAGAAGCGGACCTAGCTAAAATGCGTCGATGTGAAACGCCGATTGACGAACACTAGCCTGCTAGTGCTGCCTCGTCGGTCACATCACCGAAGTGATTTGATGAAGGCAAACCCAATCGCAAAACGCGAGCGGCAAGGCACTGACATTTTCTTTGTCACTGATGGTAGGTCCAAAAAACGGAACACAGATCTGCACTGATCGTGACTAATCCCAATACACAACTTCGTCTGGAAACGATGAGACTTTGACAATGCTTAGTGTCGATTAGTCGGGATTAGTGTTCCTTCAATAACCTGCGCATATCAGATCATCGGCGACTTCTTTCAAACGCCGCTCGACAGCGGCCGGATTGCCAAAAGAACGCTGTTCCAACACCAGCCAGTTGACCCAAGACAGCGGAGCGAGCAGCCTGCTGACGGCGGTCAGCAATTGAACCAACTTGGCCTCGGCGGCTTGAATCGGACGCTCCGCATGGTAGGTGCTTAGCGCTAGATGCAGTTGAGGCTCGTTCAGTCGCATCGACGAAGTTAGCCGAGAGAGATCGTAGGCGACTGAGTCCATTTGCATTGCGTCGAAATCAACCAGTCCTGTCAACTGATCGCCGGTGAACAGAAGATGTTCGGCACGGAGATCTCGGACAACGGGATGAAGCGGAAGATCCTCTGTCGCAAACTCATTGAGCCGCGCTTGCAGAGAAGCGATATGCGCTTGCGGGACGCGCTGAAGCAGTTCGACAATCGTTGCCAAAGGGCCTTGTAGAGCACCCTCAATCGACGCGGTCTTAAGTTTGTCGGAAGCTTGGTCTAACGTAGGGCTCGCTGGCCGCACAAGTTTTGCTAACTGACTCTGGCGATGGCTCAGGTTAGGGCTGAGACCAAAAGCAAGGTTGACCTGCGCGGCCGCTTTGTGGAAACGGGCGGTCGAGGCAAACGCCGATGCGATCTGCGCGTCGGTGAAGGAAGTGTTTGGACTGCCGGGGACCCAGCTGGAAAGCTCCCAAAGTCCTGCTGTCGGCGACCCCGGATGTCCAGCAACGACTGTCGAAAAACCATCTTCAAGCCGCATGGGTTTGGCGACAAACTCGCAGCCCTCGTTAAACGTGTGGATCAGCACTCGATGGATTCCGTCAAGCTGATTTACGGTCAAGGAGCCACTGCGATAATGTTTGAGAGACAGCGGTTGTGGTTGACGCGCGTTGACTTTCCAAATCTGCGCCCCACTGAATCCGCTTGATTGGATTGGAGTGATTTCTGAAACGCTGATCGGCCATCGCGGCAGGATTGCGGAAAAGTCGACTGGAATTGAAGATGACACGTTAGCGTTTCTGCGACGGTTTCAGGAAGAAAGATTTCAGAACACGATTGAGCAAAAAGAGTATACTTTGCCGATGGACTATATCATTGACGGTTACAACTTGATTTTCCAGTGTGGGTTGCAAAAGCGCTCCGCATCGGACGATATGTTGCGCAAAGCTCGCCAACGTATGATCCATGAGATTCTTGCCGGCGTCTCCAAAACGGTTGCCAAAAGGATTACGATTGTTTTTGATGCGGCAAAGCCTCCGCTGTTGGCGAAAGGGAACTCGGAAACGATTGGCGGGATGAAGATCTTCTATGCCGATCAATACGACGATGCGGATTCGATGATCGAGCACTTGATCGCCAAGCATAGTGTTCCGCGCAAGTTAACGGTTGTTTCTTCCGATCACCGACTTCATAGGGCGGCGCTTCGTCGGAAGGCAATTTCAATCGATAGTGATCTTTGGTTCGATCAGCTGGAGGCATTCAAGTTAGACGGAAATCCAAGCCAACGAGAACGACGTGGAAATCAGGAGCAGCGCGGAACAACGGGGCATGTGAGCGAAGCCAGTTCTTCGGCCTCCAAGCCCTCCGAGGAGTTGAAGTCGATCGATTGGCAGGCAGAGTTTGCCACCGACGATGTCGATATTGCCAAAATTAAGGCGCAGTTGGAAACCGAGGGTGCCCAAATTTCCGAACCGGTCGAGGTAGACTCGAGAATCGAACGTGTCGAAGAAGGATGCGAGCCAGAACCTGAGACGGATGTACCTTTCAATCCGTTTCCGCCGGGCTATGGCGAAGATTTGCTGGACGATTGAAGTAATGCCCGATACGCCTGAACCTGAGATTGAGACGAGTATTTGGTTTGTAGATCGTTTCGAGCTGCAGCAACGACTCGATTGATTTGTTGCGGACTGAGAGTGGGAAGCAAGCGGAGTTTTCTCGCTAAATCACCTGTGTCATTGCCCCGGAAGAGGAACCCGTTCTCACTGTCACGAACAATCGTGGCCGTGCCTCCTTGATCAGGGACTAACACGGGGATGCCGGCAGCCATCGCTTCCAACAGTACTAAACCGAACGGCTCTTCGGAATTGAGATGCAACAGGAAGTCGTAATCGGCCAAGCGGTTGGGAATGTCACTGGCGTAACCCCTCAAATTGATTGGTAAGCGATTGTCCCTGGTCCGTGCTTGAAAGGTATCCATAAGATCTCCCGTACCAAAGATATCAAACTCATATTTTCGCAAGTCTGGATATTGCTCTAGGGTGTCGAAAAGGAGGTCAACGCGTTTGCAGGAAACAAGTCGCGCAATGACTAGTCCTTTGCGCTGCAGCGGCACGCGAAAGGGGTCGTGGCAACGAATACTGCCTATTGTTTCTTCGGTTAGGAAGTTACCTACGGCATGAACCTTTTCGGGTCTTACGCCATGCTCGATCATCTTGGAGCGAACAAAGTCCGACACGGCAATCTGTATGACGTCCATGTTGTTCATGAGTTTCTTCCGACCGTAGCTACTATGGTCGTCTGATCCGCCATGCACTAGATGCAGGTGTGTGATTCGCCGTTGATATATTTTGTTGATGAAGTTCAAGAGATAGGCGTGAACGATGGATGTGCTCAAGAACACTAGCTCACTGTGTTGTTGCAATAATCGTCCCATTGCGCGAAACACCTGTCGCTTCCCTTGGGCTTGAATCACACGGTGCCCGCGCGATCGAGCTTCGGCGACGAGCGGTCCTGGCGGGCTGATGATGACACCTTGATATTCGCTAAAGCCTTGTAGCGTCTCGAGCGCCATACGCTCGGTTCCAAACAAGTCCCCCGAATGAAGGACATAGACCATAGGTGTTTTGTCAGATTGTGGCGCAATCATGATGTTCTCCTGCCTCCGCATCGCTACGTGTTGAAAGGAAAAATGGGTGCGGATAATTTTTTTTAAAAAAGACGCCCCCTCTAAAGAGAGGGAGCGATGAGGCCTTCATACTAAGTAACAGAAAGCGAATATCTAGCTTCTTGATGGGATTTGCCGCCTTTTTTAAGCCGTTTGCCGGAGTTTACACCGGTTTTCAGGCGGTCGCAGGCGTCGGCAGCAGCGTCACCGGCACAGCAATGACTGGATCGCTGGCCCACGGAATGTGAATTTGTGCTTCAAATCTCCAAGTTACGGCAAAGTTTTTACCGTTTTGGGAGTGTGGTACTGTCAGGGGAGGAACAAGAATCTCAAATTCGTGGACAGATGGGCCGGCGATCATATTGGGCGACTCGATCTCCCCCAGTTTGATTTGGTGAACGCTCCTGTCGCGGTGAGATCGGACCACGGTCGATTCTTTACCGACCAATTTGATTTCAATCTTCGAGACCTTTAGAGGCTCGGCAGAATCGACGGTAAGCATTGCAAGCGCCTGTTCGCCGGCGGTCAAGCAGTCTCGGTCGATGGCAAGATTCATGGTGACATCTTTTCCAAATGCCTTTTGCCACATTGAGCGCCCCGATTCGTCCGGAAAGGTGGCTTGGGCTGGTTGAGATTGGCTGAAATCTTGAGCAATAGGAAGCACTTGCAGTTGAGTTGTTGCCTTCCAGTCGATTTTGACGGGAATGTCGACTTGGACACTGAAGTTGTACTCGACGCGCGAAAGTTTACCTTTGATTGACGGTGGAGCCGATTCAGGAATGTTCAGATCTACGGTGTACTCGTAAGTCCCCGGCTCCAGTAATTCGTGGTCTCCGCCACCAATGAGTGTGGATGCTGAATCCCCCAACCGTCCAAAGAATCCCTTCCGTTTGTCGCCAGTAAGTAGGAACTCTTCATTCAGTATATCGACATTGATGGTTGCCGTTTGGGTCTTGCTGTCACCATCGGCATCGGTCGAGGTGTACTCAGCTTTAGCGCGTTCAAATCCGTGAAGCCGAGCTGTGATGTTACGGACTTTCGTTGGCTTGGTGACTTCGATCACAATTTGTGCCTGCACCGCGCTACCCGGATAAAGCGTCGCTTGAGAAAATTTAATGTCGATCGGACCGGCCATCGCTTCGCCTGTTTCAATGCTTGTTTGTTCGAATGAACGTGAGTCATTCGAGCATAGCGAGTTGAGAGGCGGGCCGCAAACGTTCAGTGAAGCGGCAATGCGTTGGGAAATGCAACTAGAAATGCAACTAGAAATGCATCGCTTCGGAAGCAACGGTTCGGAGGCCTAAATCGTGGGGTTCTCCAAACCGTTGCTTGATCTAGACCATGGCTTTATCGGAGATGTCCTTGCGACACCAAGCGCCGTCCCAGCGAATGCACTTTACCGCTTTGTAGGCTTGAAGTTTGGCAGCGGCAACCGTGTCGCCCATCGCCGTCACGCCCAGAACTCGTCCGCCGTTGGTGAT
This sequence comes from uncultured Pirellulaceae bacterium, assembly GCA_938003615.1. Taxonomy (GTDB): domain Bacteria; phylum Planctomycetota; class Planctomycetia; order Pirellulales; family Pirellulaceae; genus Mariniblastus. Next base: position 5,044 of record CALKXO010000425.1, read on the forward strand.
GACCTCGCCGGCGTCGTTGGTGGTCGTTCCGGCATGGAAAACCATTACGTCGTCGAGTTTTGCCGCATCTTCTAGGCCACGGATGGCTTTGCCTTTTTCATAGGCATTCGGGTAACCTTCGGAGGCCATCACAACACAAACACTCGGGCGCGGGTCCCACTCAAGGGGCCCGATTTCGCCAAGTCGTCGATCGACGGTGGCCTCGAGGATGTCAACGAAGTCCGTCTTCAATCGCATCAGCATCGGTTGGCATTCTGGATCGCCAAACCGCACGTTGTACTCGAGAACCTTTGGCCCTTGAGGTGTCAGCATTAAACCGGCGTAGAGAATACCACGGAACGGATTGCGGTTGCGCTTCATGACGTGAACGGTAGGAACCAAGACGTTGGACTCAACCCAGTGCAGTGTGTCTTCATCGATGGAGGGGGTAGGGCAGTACGCACCCATGCCACCCGTGTTTGGGCCGGCGTCATTGTCATAGGCGCGTTTGTGGTCTTCGGCCGGTGGCAGTGTGAGGATTGTTTTCCCATCGGTGATTGCCAAAATACTGGCTTCGGTACCGGACATGCGGTCTTCGATGATCATCCGGTTGCCCGCATCACCAAACTGTCGTTCGCGCGCGATCATGTTGATGGCTTCCAACGCATCGTCGCGCGTCTTACAGACGATGGCTCCTTTACCTGCAGCCAACCCGTCGGCTTTGACCACGACGGGGCAGTCTTCGGGAGTCTCACTGTATCGCTCGTTGATGAAGCGCTCGGCAGATGCGGCGTCGCGAAATTCTTGAAAATCGGCAGTTGGAACATCGGCCGCGCGGAGGACGTTCTTACAGAAGACTTTGCTGCCTTCCAATTGAGCGGCAGATTTGTCGGGTCCGAAAACTTTAAGTCCTTCGGATTCAAAAATGTCGACAATCCCCTCACACAGCGGGACCTCTGGACCGATGATGGTCAGGCCGATCTCGTTCTGTTTGGCGAATTTAACTAATCCCTCTGTATCTGAGGCGGCAATGTCGACGTTTTCACCGTCCTGCCCGGTACCGGCGTTTCCTGGCGCGACGAACACTCGGTCCACACGGGGACTTTGAGCCACTTTCCATGTGATTGCGTGCTCACGACCACCGTTGCCAACTACCAGAACTTTCATTTTTCACCGAATCAAATCAGGCCAATTTGGGTTTCATCTGTCAGGCGGAAATTCTATTGACTGAGTCTGTGCCTGTCAGGTGCTTCGTTTGATTAATCGGTTGAAATCGAAAAATTGCCCTCGTGTTTGCTGGTTAGTCGGCCCCTGGCGTTGTGAAGCTTTAGGCTGTGTCTAGAATGGCAGCGTCTAGAAATGGTTGAGTCTAGAATGCAAGAGGATTTTCTTGTTATTGCTTTTGAAGGTTGGATCTATGAAATCATTTTTTGGACAATTCGTCCGAATCACCCACTCGCCGGCTGTCGTCGTTGTTGCCGCGGTCTGGATGTTGGTGGCCGGAGGTCAAGTTTCTGCGGCAGTGTTCGACGACGGTTGGGGAACATTGAAAGGGCAGATCGTGGTCGCAGGAGATGCTCCGGAGAGCCCTATCGAGAACGTCGACGATCATCCCGACAAAGCCATGTGCTTGGTCGATGGCGTTGTGCCGCCGGATGACAACTTGGTGATTGGCGAAGACGGTCAATTGCGAGATGTGTTCGTGATGATGGTCACCAAAGGCAAAGGCGAGAACGCGCCGATCCACGCTTCTTATGATGAAGAAGCGGACGAAGATTCCGATGATGTATTGGCGATCGACAATGTCGCTTGCCGATTTGTTCCTCACGCGTTGTATGTGCGTGCCGGTCAGTCGGTGAAGCTGAAAAATTCTGACACGGTTGGACACAACTGCCACATCATTACCTTTACCAATGAGCACAACGTTAATTTGCCCGCCGGTGGAGACGTTGACATTGTCCTTGAGAATTCTCACAAGACGCCTGGTCAGGTGAAGTGCGACATTCACAAATGGATGGATGGTGTGATCCTAGTTCGCGACAACCCCTATGTCGCGATCACCGACGAGGAAGGTAACTTCGAAATTCAAAACGTTCCCGAAGGTGAATGGGAGTTTCAATTCTGGCACAAAAAAGGTGCTTATCTAAAGAAGTTGAAAGTCGAAGGATACAAAGTCAGTCGCAAAGGTATCATCGATGTCAATATTGAAGCTGACGGTGAGCTGGACCTCGGGAAAATGGAAGTCCCGGGCGATTCGCTGAATAAGTAACAACTGAACAAGTAGTCCTCAGCAATGGAACGAGGGTGGGAGTTTTGAGTGACTCGACTAAAATCAGCAAAGGCCTGCTGTTGTTCTTCGTTGCTCTCGTGGCCGGCTGCTATCAGCAACCTTCGGCTGAAAAGATTCAATATGACGCCGATGCGGTGGATGAGATTCGGCAGCAAGTCAAAGCGATGGATTGGGATTGAGGTCAGCTCTTCGATCCGTGCCATCAAATCAACCTGCTGGTAAATCAACCTGCTGGTAAATCAACCTTTCCCTTGCGACAATTTGAAGATTCGACCTAGGTTTACCGTAAGCAATAATGGGGCTGGCACGGGCCGATCTTAACTTGGTCTCAGATTCCATCATTCACCCATTTGGCAACTGCGGATAAAACTTTGCTGCGTTTGACTGACAATCGATCAATACTGCTCAACGCCATTCGCCTTGCGGGGTGTTGCTTTGGTTTATTTTGTCTGGCCGGATGTGGCGAGCCAAAGCCTGCCGTATTCAAGTTGAACTCCGTTGAACTGCTCAAACAGGAAAAGCTGTTTCTCTCCAACGGTCAATCGTTTGACGACCGGTACAAGAGTGAGATTGGGACAATTCTGACGGCCTTCTTCGGAACGCCGGACCAGCCACGCCTGCCCACGGTTCTTCCCGAAGATGATCCTGCCGTGGAGGTCATGAGCTTAGAGAATCTTGAGCTTGCAGCCGGGCCTGTCCTCAGCACGCTGGATTCCCAAGGGCACCATGGTCGGGGGCTGTACCGCGAGCATTGCGCACATTGCCACGGGATCACGGGCGACGGAGCGGGGCTAACGGCGCGCAGCTTGAATC
>CALKXO010000426.1 GCA_938003615.1 uncultured Pirellulaceae bacterium
CGGCAGTGGTTTTGCTGGGTGAAAAAGCGTTTATCGGAAAAGAAGGCATGCGGATCGTCTGGCAACTGGCGCAGGCAACTGCTGCGGGATTAGTCTGTCTGGTCGCGGCCGTTTTGATTTTCCGCCGCAAGGGAGGCATGGTCGTTCTGCATTTGGGCATCGCCGGTCTGTTGGCTAATGAAATTTACGTTTCGGTCACCAATGAAGAGACGCAAATACAAATGGTGGAAGGGGAGACGGTCAACTTGGCCAACGACATTCGCGCCACCGAATTAGCTGTCATCGACCAGTCCGATTCTGAGATAGATCGAATTGTCGTGGTGCCCGAAAGTAAGTTGCTGGATCAAAGCCAGACGACTATCGAGCATCAGGAGTTGCCGTTCAACATTGAGGTGCTGCGTTACATTGAAAATGCCGACATGGTCCGCAAAATTCCCGGTCGAGATTCTGGAATTGCTTCTGACGGATTGTTTAAGGATTACACTGCGATCGATCAAACCAAAGCCAGTGGAGCCAGTTCGGATCAAAGTGTTGATGTGTCGGCCGCATGGGTGCGGTTGACAGAAAAAGAGTCGTTAAAAACGCTCGGGACATTTCTCGTTTCGCAACAGGGGTACATGAATGATCTGTTGGATACGATCGACGTTGATGGGAAAAGTTATCAGATCGGGCTGAGGTTCAAGACGCAGTACAAACCGTATTCGCTGACGTTGAAGGATGTCCAAGCAAAGATGTATCCCGGAACCGAGACGCCCAGTTGGTACTCGTCCGATTTTGTGCTCAACGATTTGCAGTCAAAAACCAAGTCAGACCAGCGCGTGTTCATGAACAATCCACTGCGATACGCGGGGGAGACTTTCTATCAGACCGGGTACGCAAAAGATCCTAGAACGGGAAAAGAAGTTTCGACGTTGCAGATCGTCAAAAACAAGGGGTGGATGATTCCTTACGTGTGCTGCATGTTTGTGGTGGTAGGGCTGATTTCGCAGTTCGGTTTGTCGCTGTTGAGCTTTCTGGAGAAGCGTCAAAAACGCATGCAAGAAGAATTGAAGCGCCGCGCCGACTTGGTCGAAACGCTGGCCAAGCCTTCATGGCTGCGGCGACTGTCGGTATGGCGGCACTCTCCATTGGCGTTTGTCTTGACGCTTGTGTTTGCGATTTACGGCATCAAAGGGTTGACCAAAACGGCTGTTGGCACTGAAAAACACGAGTCGATGCGGCTTGATTTGTTGGGGCAGTTGCCGATCACGTACAAAGGACGCGTTCAACCGCTGCATTCGATGGCGCGCAATACGTTGCGTACCCTGACCAAACGCGAAGAGGTCTACGACCGCAACAACGATAAACAGTCCGCCATTCGATGGTTGGCCGACACGATGTTTATGGCAGACGGGGCAGGGGAGTACCGGTTGATGCGGATCGAAGATCCAAACGTGCTCGATACGCTCAATTTGCCTCGTAAGTTTGACGAAGGACTAGGGCCACAGTTGAACGCGATCAAAGCGGAGCCCAATGCGGAGCGCAAGGAAGAGTTGCAAAAGGAAGTTGATCGGCAGCTTCATCGACCCACCATGCGATACACCCTAGAGGAGCTTGCCAATGCACGCAGGACCATTCGCGACACAATCCCGAAAGATTTGGCTGCAAAAGACTATAACCAGTTTCAGTCTCGCCTCTCGAGCGTGGCCAGCAAAATCGGTAACATCCAAGCGATTCAAGCTGCTTTCGGTGGCATCCATCAAGAGAACCCTGATCTCGGTTTTGAAACGCGCATCAATTTGGCACTTGATTCGACACGTCCCGGCTTGCCGCTATTGCTTCCTTCAGTTGATTCGCAACAAAACTGGCGGACGTTTTCGCAAGGACTTGACCGAGAGTGGGTCCGAGAATTGGCTGAACGTCACGACGCAGAGACCTATGCCTCACTGGCAAGGAAGATCATTCAAGTCGATGTCAGGCCCCAAATTGGGGAAATGTTGCTTGCCCAAAAAGCGGCTCAATCGATCGTAGGTGATCCAAAGCTTCTCGGTGTGTTGAAGCAGACCTACAAGACGGATGATCCGGCTGAGCTGGTGGACAAAGTCGCCAGCCAGTGGGATTCGTTGCCTGAGGAACTGAGAGCAGGGTTCAAAGAGCGCTTTGGCGCTGAAGTCAACGCGCGGTTCAACTCCCAGATTGGACCAATGACGGACAGCCTTGTTGGGAAACTTCAGAAAATTGGCGGACTTGAGGATCGGAGCGACGAAACGGAACAAGCATTTGATAAATATTCGGCGCTGTTTGCCAAACTTGGGCCCGCCTATCGAGCTAAGGATGCTCAAACGTTTAACGCGACACTTGACACCTATTTGAACGAGTTAAAAAAAGACGCGCCAGTTGGATATTCCGCGCCCAAGATTGGTGCCGAATTAATTTATGGCGGGTCGCATTTCTTTGTCAACGCGATGGTGATTTTTCTTGTCGCGTTTCTGGTCGCTACGTTCGGCTGGGTAGGCTACAGCGAAAAATTCAATCAGGCTTCGCTTTGGTTAT
>CALKXO010000427.1 GCA_938003615.1 uncultured Pirellulaceae bacterium
TACATCGTCGTTGAGTTTCAAGTTCTGTTTCTGCGATTCCTGCGTGAGAACGTGAATTTGCTTCGGCACATTCGCAACGGAACCTGATACGCTTCGTGGATGCTATATGCCCCCCCCCGGTAGGTTCCCTTGGCGACCTACCCTGGAGGAGATGGCATAGTGTCCGGCTGACAGAGTGCAGGTTGCGCGACAATCTTGGGGCTTTTTCGGTATGAACACTCATTCGACGTAATCGATGTGATCTCCCGTTTTTCGGAGAATTCGCATCATTTTCTCATTTTGAGTTGTTCCGATAGTCGCTTGCACGACCGATTTTGTTGTCACACCCACTGGATTCTGAGGTAAACTTGTAATACAAGAACTCTTGATCCAAGCATTGATCAATCTCTGGTAGCGACACACCGCTCCCCTCCGCCAAGTGAGGTAAAGGATCTGGCCTTCCGTAGGATGCGTTCTAGGCACATGACAACCACACAAGAAAACAAGCGATCCGTTGTTCCTTTAATCGAAGGCGCCCATGACGACGTTCAAGTCGTACGTCTCGGGGGTGACCGCTTCCAAGTAACGGTTCAACAAGCAATTGACTTCCTTAGTCATGCATCGAATGCTGTGATATTTCAAACGCAGTTCACGGATTTGATGGAAATGTTGTACGGTTGGGTCGATGCTCGCAAGCAAAAAATTGCTTCAGCATACGTTTCGATCGGCCGCGAAGGACTCATGCTCTTGATCGTTCAGAAAGAGGTCAAGGCTGACGACGATCTAGAAGATGAAATGGTCGCTTTAGACTTGGACGTAGCTAACGCAGAGCAGTTTGATTTGGTCCCATTCAACACGCTACTGGTACCAAACGTATCGGATGAGGTGTTACAATCTTTCCTTTCGTCAGGACAGGTTATCAAACACCAAGTAAATGCCCAGTAAGAATAATCATCTCTCAACGGCGCGCGACAATCGCGATCTAGCAGTCAGTCTTGTTGAAGCCGAACCGCGTTCTCTTGCATGGGCAACAACAATTTCATTCTACGCGGCTCTTCACTTGGTTGAAGCAGCGTTGGCCGAGTCCAACGAGCATTTTGATAATCACGCGACAAGAAATATTCACCTGAAGAAGACGAAAAACCTTCAGCATATCTGGCAGCACTACAAGCCGCTTTACGATCATTCGATGAAAGCTCGCTACCTGATGACTGACGGTAACAGTGCTGAAAATCTGATTGATCAGCACTTGGGTGAGAACGGTGTTCGCAAAAGGATCATCGGGCACCACTTGCGTCAGATAGAGAAGTCCGTCTGCAAGATTCTGAAAGTTGACTCGGTTTTTGCTTAACCGAAAAGCTCAAGCCACTGTTCGATTTTCTACGATGAAACTGTGGCGACGCGCGTTACTTGATTTGTTGGACGAACAGCTTCCAGCCTTGTGACGCGAGGCAATCGCCTAAAAAGCCGACGCTTTCCCGTTGGCCACGGTTGAGCGATCGATTGCGGGGCGAAACAATAGCCGGGTGATTTCACTGGACCGTGTATCCAAGCAACGGCCTGCAATTGAGCCAAAACCAAGCTTAGATCATTGCAGTTTTTGCGCTCGCTAAGTAACGTTGGCAAGATCTGAGCACAGGATGATACAACTACGCAGTCAGTTTGCCGGAGGCTTTTACCATGTTTCGACCATGGATGCTGTTAGTATGTTTTGCACTAACAATCTCATCTTCAACGTATGTCCATAGTGACTCCGTATTCGACTTCGAGTCTGAACCGATGAACATAGACGCGCGCGCCGGTTCCTTAGACACATTAACCATGTCGGTGTTCGGGATTTCAATGAACCTCACTCGTTCAAGTGGCAACTCGTTTGACGTTTGGAATGATTCGGTAAGCTCGCTAAGCCTTCCTTTCGGCTGGGGCAGTCAAGCGCTATCTCCATTCGCGAATTCCAGAGCTGACGACTATTTCATTGTGACTTTCTCACGAAAACTGGAATTTGTTTCGGTTGAAGCAGGGAACTTTGGTGGACAAGCTGACACATTCGTTCTTAAGGCATATAGCGGGGAAAACGGAACAGGAACGCTACTCGGGACCGATTCCTTTTTGTGGGACGGTACTCTTAACCGTGGCACTGCTTCCGTTGCATCCGTCTCCCTATCTGGCATACGCTCCATCGCTTTTCGAGGAGGTGACAATCAGTTTCCGAACAGTCTGTTCGTAGACAACATTACAGTAGCCATTCCTGAACCAACCTGTGGTGGCGTGACTTTGGCGGCCCTGTTAGCAATCGCCTAGCAAAGAAAGCGTACGAGCTAACAATTGTGTCGCGATTCGGCTTGATTCAATCGACGCCCCGGAGTCAGGCAGGACTTTGGCAAGCCTGCTAAACAGGAACTCTTTGAATCAATCCTCGCCAAGGACATGACGGTATAGAGAGTCGGCAAGGCGGCACGTGCCGGATAGCGATTGGGGGCAGTGCTCCGGTAATCAGTCCCAAGCTGATCGGCGAACCGGGCGTACGGGGGGCGGTGATTTTCTGATGGTTGGCCGACTCCTTGACCGACCACCCCGCGCACATGTTTTTCCACAAAATTGTGACTTTCGGTTTCGGCCTTGAGCAAAAATCGTACGTACGACATTTGCGCCACAGCGTTCAGTCAGTACAGCGTTTAATGGGTCTTAATTGCTATAGATTGCAACCGTGAAATCCGACGTTATATTTGAACTACCAAAGAAAAAGCGAGTTGAAACGCGTTTTCCTTAGTCTTTTCAGGTTCTAGTGGGGGCAACCCCGTGGAGGTTCAAGTCCTCTCGTCCGCACTACGGTAATACAAGGGTTTTCGTCAGTTTTGGCGGGAACCCTTTTTCTTTACGCTAGGCCGGCAGGAACAAATTGCCGTTACATGGCAGTTGCGAAGCCGGACTTTAATCAAGCCTCGCGTGCGATGCTCGCGTTTCCAAAACCGGACCGCAGGAGAACATGTTTGCAGGCATTCATCGCAACACGAACTCACTTTGCTGCCACATTCGCTTTCGGCATCACGGGCGAAGCGTCAGCCGTTCACTCTAAACGTCTGACAAACGGCGGGTAGGAGTCTTGTGTTTGCAAG
>CALKXO010000428.1 GCA_938003615.1 uncultured Pirellulaceae bacterium
CACTGATGAGCTACCTTAGGGATGCGATACAGAATGACAAACGGGATACCTGCCGCAACAAGATGTAGCAATGCCGCGCGCGATGACGAAATGACCATCACGTAGAAGAACATCATGATCGCGCTCCCCGCAACGACAAATCGAAACCGATGTTTTGACACTCCAACAAAATATGTGGCTGTAATTACAGACCACGTCGCGGTCATGTGACCGTAAGCGCCTGAGTTTCCGATCAGCCCACCGGCTCTCAGTATCGAACCACCATTGATCCACAATCGCTGCTGGCCTGCTCGCACCTCAATTTGAAAGATGTGGAGCAACACTCCGACTAGGATGGCTACCAAACCACCAACAACCCACGAAAGCACTGCGCACCTTACAACTTTGTCATTCACAGGAACGAAAAGGCAAAAGTAGAACGGAATAAATATCCCGAACAACCTGACCCAGCGAATCGTGCAATCCATCGCCGGTTTGCCCTCGTGGATTTGCAACAGCGACACTAACGCAGCCAAACTGAAGACCGCGAGTGCAATATGGGGTGTTTGTATTTTCCCAATCCGCGGCATCGTCGCCAGTACGAATGCACCAATTGGCATCAGAAGATCAGCAGCACCTACACCGCCAACCCCCGGAAGGTTCATCGCAATCACGGGAATCAGAAAACCGTAACCGACAATCAGATAGTAGTACCAAGGAACGGCGATCATTCGCGCGATCAACCAGTCAGCGGTTCCGCCGACGCTCGTACGAATTTCCCGTCGTGATTCGATTAATGGGGGAGAATTCATGGATTAGGTTGCCGCATGACCATCGGTTGATTCCGCATCACTGCGAATGAGATAGTCAGGTAGAAAGCTAAACAGGTTTCGCAACGGTGAGAATTGAATCAAATCCAAAGACAATGCAAAGAATGAACCAATAAAGAAGCCAACGAGTGTGCTCAGAACGAGAATGACCGGCTTCTTTGGCCAAGTCAGTTGGCCTTTGTTTGGGCGTTGCACGACTTCTGCTACGTAACTGCCAAACTGAGAGAGCAAGGTTTGCTTTTGCATCTTATCAAGCAGCACAGCCGCCAACTCCTTGGACTGCTCGTAATCGTCCTTGAGCTGTTGTGCTTCGATGCTGAAGTCGTAGAGTTCTTTGGATGCTGCAATCTCTGATTTAACTTGGCTTTTCACAAAAGCAATTTCCTGTTCTAGGTCTAAAGCTTCCTCCGAAAGCAGCACCTCATAGGCCGACACCAAATCTTTTGGGGTCAGTTCCGATGGGCGTTTTTGAGAGTCGTTGATTTCTTCGCGCTTAATAATTTCAGCTTCGAGAAGCTCGATATCAGCTTTCATATCGACGTACTTTGGATGATTCACACCAAGGTTCGAAGCTGTAGCATTGAGTTCAACAAGCCGCGTTAACAGATCGTCGTACCGCGCACTTGCCACTTCCTGTCGCTCCGGGTAGTTCCCTTGAAAGATCTCGGCCATTTTTTCACCTTGAACCGAAATTAAGATCTCGAGTCGCGGAAGATGAATATCGTCGACCAGCGCCAGTCGTTCGAGATCGGTCAGCGGAGCACCACTGACGGGGTGGTTCTTTCTCTTGAGGATTTCAATCCGCGATGTAACGTTCTTTTGTTGAATTTCTAAATCAGTCAGCTCAATTTCGAACTTCTCCACGCGCAATTGATGGCTGTTATTAAGCGTATCGCGATTCCAAACTCCGGGAGCCGTTTTCAGAAAGTCGCGATAGCGACGAGACTTAGTTTCAATCTCACTGTGCAAGTTCTTCTTGACGGAAGTCAACAACTCGAGTGCTTTGTTCTGATCATCGAGAGTAGATGTGCTCAAATATTCTTTATAGGTTCCCAATATCGCTGCAACTACTTCAGGGCACTCTTGAGCGCTGACATGGCTATACTCGAGCGAAATCACAAATGCACCAGCTGAATCACCCGAACCGGCTCGGCCAGCTTTCAGGTCTTTGCGAATTAGATCTCCAAGAGTTTTTTGGCCAAGCTTACGATGTTCTGCGTGGAGCGCATCAAGTGCTGCCAATTTATTCAGCTCGTACTTCTCCACCGCCCTATCAACGATCAAAGAACTACCAATCAGCTGAACGTGTGTCGCGAACAAACTGTCGTAGGCCTTAGGATCGAGAACGCGCGTTGAGTCGTCCATAAACGTTGGAAGCTTTTGATAGACCAAGAGTTTTCCGTGAGACGCGAAAATCTTCTCCGACGTCTTAATAATTCCTGCACCGCAGATGACACCAATTACTGCGCAGAGCGCTACCACCCACCATCGCTCTATCAGCGTGACGTACAGTGCTTTCGGATTGGTACAATGTCGAAAAAAGGACTTGCCAACTTCTTCGACATCAATCTCACGAAGATTCATGACTATTTAGCTTCTTCCAACGGCAAAGACTTAGGAAGTGATTCCGTTTTTGCCTCTCCGATTGCCGTTTCTTGAGTCCATTGACGCCGAGAAGTTTCGACGATCCGCATTAGGTTTCCTCGAAACTTCTCGCGACTGAATTTTTCAGCATGTCGCCTGATATCGTCTGCGTCAAAGTAGTCTCTTGGAAGATCGGCTACGGTTTGCATCGCGCTGGCTAACGTGTCGACGGTCTGTTCGTCGAACAGGATTCCCGTTTTGCGATCAACGACTGTTTCAGCAACGCCACCACGATTGATTCCCACGACGGGCGTACCACATGCTTGGGCTTCAACGGGCATAATGCCAAAATCTTCAACGGCGGCAAAAACGAATGCTTTCGCCCTTCGCATGTGGTCGTGCATCACTTCGTCTGACTGGTAGCCAAGAATTTTGACATTGTCTCCAGCCTTCTCTTTGATTTTTTGCATCTCTGGGCCGTCACCAATCAAAACCAATTTTTGATCAGGGAGCTGCTTCATTGCGTCGACGACCATGTCGAATCGTTTGTAGGGAACAAGTCGTCCTGCAGCCAGAAAGAAGTCATCTTTCTTATGTTGAACTGTCATCTTGTGAACGTCACACGGAGGATAAACAACGTGAGCGTCACGGTTGTAAGTTTTCTTGATTCGATTTGCGACGTAGCCAGAGTTCCCCATGTATACATCAGGACGGTCCGCAGTTGACCGATCCCACATGCGGATATAGTGAAGCGCCGATCTGATAGTCGCTGACTTAATCCCCCAACCCAACTTCTCCTGTTCAAGATACTCTTGGTACATGTCCCATGCGTAACGGATGGGAGTATGCACGTACGTCAGATGCAGTTGCTCAGCACTCGTAAGCACACCTTTGCCAAAAGCATGACTCGAAGAGATGATAATGTCGTAAGGCCGCAGGTCGAACTGTTCAATCGCCATCGGCATCAACGGCAAGTAGTTACGAAACCGCTTTTGAAATGGCAACCGATTGATAAACGAGGTTTTGATCGGCTTTCGAATCCCAAGTGACTCGCGCTCCTGTGCACTCAAATGATCAACCAACGAAAACACGTCCGCTTCGGGGAAACAATGCATGATTTCTTTGACGACTTTTTCGGATCCAGCGATACAATTAAACCAATCGTGGACTACGGCGACTTTCGGCATGAGATAAGACCTAGATAGAATCTGAAAAGAGGAGCAACGCTTCTAACGAAACTGCTACGTGGTAGAAGATTAGCTTTCTTACTAGACCAGTCAGCGATATACCTTCAAAATCATCAACTACTTGACCAAGATAATCGTTACAACTCATACGGCCCTTACTCGTCTGTGTAACTCTGCGTACTTTTGCGCTGCTCATCGCGTATAGCTAACTTTTTCAAACGACACAGTGCGTTAGAAGCAATTCGAAAGACGGTAGTTCGACGGACCGCGAATCGACGGCTGGCAGATCCCGTCCCCTAGCCGAACAAGACCACATCGCCACGCCCCCACACGGTTGCGAAGTAGGTTGAGCTGGGTAGAATCGGGAACTTCGATTCTTGCTTCAACCATCAGGGTACCCACCGTGAAATCCGTCAACGTTGCCTCCAATTTACAAATGCCTGTTATCGGTTTGGGCACATGGAAGATGGACGACGGTGTAGCGACCGACGCGGTAAAGACAGCGTTGAAAGTCGGTTACAAGCACATTGACTGTGCGGCGATCTACCTGAATGAACATGAAGTTGGCCAGGCGTTTTCCTCTTGGTTCGACCAAGGCGGCAAACGCGATGACTTGTGGATTACGTCAAAACTGTGGAATGACTCTCATCAACCAGAACACGTCGAAGCAGCGCTAAAGAAGTCTTTAACCGATTTGCAGATCGACGAGTTGGATCTGTATTTGATTCACTGGCCAATTGCTCAGAAGCACGGTGTCATCCGCGTCCAGTCAGGCGATGACTTCATTCCGATCAACGAAGTCCCCATCAGCGACACTTGGCAAGCCATGGAGGACTGTGTCAAGAAAGGGCTATGTAAGTCGATCGGAGTCTCAAACTTTAGCCAATCCAAAATTCAGACGCTAATGGATGGAGCGCACATCAATCCGGTCGTCAATCAAGTCGAGGCACATCCCTTTTTCCCGCAGGATGAATTGGTGGATTTCTGCGGTCGCAATGGTATGGTCTTCACCGGATACTCTCCGCTTGGTTCGGGAGACCGGCCCGACAAAATGCGCGCTGACCTTGATCCTAATCTGTTTGACGATGAGGTGATCAAATCCGTGGCGGCCGAGCGGAATATCACACCGGGGCAAGTCATGTTGGCTTGGGCGATTAATCGCGGCACAGTGCCGATTCCAAAATCTTCTAACGAATCTCGATTGAAGGAAAACCTTGCTGCGGCCGAAATTGAGCTGACGCAACAAGAGATGGCGCGAATTGCGGACGCCAACAAGAACTTCCGATTCGTCAACGGCAAGTTCTGGGAGATGGAAGGAAGTCCTTACTTTGCCGAAGAGCTTTGGGCCTAGCCAATCCTACGGGGTGCTGCTCAATGCTACGGGGTGTCTACTGCTCCGTCGGCCCGAGTGGGTATTAGCCGGGCCGAGGTTTTCGGCAAGCCTTTGTCGTGAGGCGGGCAGTACGTTTTCAACCAGTCAAAGAACACGCGATGCCAAAGCACGCCATTTTGCGGAGACTGAACCCAGTGTCCTTCATTGGGGAAGTACAGAAAACGTGATGGAACCTTGTTCACTTGGGCGGCCGTGAACGCTTCCATGCCCTGTGTGACTGGAACGCGGTAGTCTTTCTGGCCGTGAATGACTAGCAACGGCGCGTCCCAATTCTCAACAGCTTGGTGTGGCGAGAATTGTTTGTAGCGCTCCTTGAGTTGTTCCGATTGCCAATAGGGACCGCCCATATCCCAGTCGACAAAAAAGAGTTCCTCGGTTGAACCATACATGGATTCGAGGTTGAACACGCCGCAGTGAGCAATCATTGCACTGAAGCGTTTTTCATGATGGCCCATCAACCAATAGACCGAATAGCCACCGAAACTGGCTCCCACCGCCGCCACCTTCGTTTTGTCGATGTACGGTTCAGCGATGAGACTGTCGGTTGCCGACAACAAATCCTTCATCGCTTGCCCACCCCAGTCCTTACTGATCTGGTCGTTCCACTGGCGCCCAAATCCGGGTAAGCCCCGACGGTTTGGGGCCACAACAACATAACCACGCGCGGCCATCAGATGAAAATTCCATCGGTAGGAAAACCACTGTCCAATCTGACTTTGCGGCCCACCTTGGCAATAGGTCAGCATCGGCCACTTTTTCTTGCTGCTGGGGTCAAATTCGGGAGGGTGAATTACCCAAGAGTGTATTTTTTTTCCGTCGGTCGCTTCAACAAATCGCTCTTCGACGATCGGCAGTTCGAGGTCGGCATAGACTTCGTCATTGAGATGCGTCAACGGTTTCACATTGGTATCATCGGTATCCAACAAAAACAGTTCCTGCGGGCGCAGCATGTCCATGCGCTTCACCAGCAGAAATCGACCTCCCGGAACGACGTCGGCGATCGACCAATTGTATCGGCCGCGCGTCAGGGTTTTCAGGACGCCCCCTCCATCGTCGGCAACCAACGTAGAAGCATCTAGAGGGCGCTCTTTCGACGGATTGACATCAAGCGCGTAGATCTGCTCGGTACCCTGAGTGTCCGAACGGAATAGGATCTGCGCTGAGTCGGAGCTCCACTTTAAATCGTGGGCGCTCTGGTCAAAGCCCGCAGTCAAATCCCGTGTTTGTTTTGTTGTGCGATCGTAGAGCATCACGCGCGAGCGATCGGACTCAAACCCCGCCCGCCGCATAGAACGAAATGCGATCGATGTTCCATCGGGTGAATAAACGGGCTCTAAATCGTACCCCAAGTTACCTTTGCTGATATTGATCGGCGATTCATCAGGCTGAGCCTTCACGAGGTAGATATCGCTGTCGGTAGACCGCGCCCATTCATCAACATTTTTTAAGGTGAACGCAATTTCGGACCCGTCGGGCGACCAAGCAAACTGCTCACTGCCACCAAACGGAGGAACCGGGCAGTCAGCCTCGATGCCCTTCATCAAATCAAACGTTTCACCACAACAACCTTTTTGATTAATCGCCGAGATAAAGATGTGGCTGTATTTGTAGTCTGACCATTGATCCCAATGCCGATACATCAGACCATCAATAATCCTTGCGTCAGATTTTGGTAGGTCCGGATAAAGTTCAGCTGGCTTCGCACGCATTTTGACGCGCGAGGTGAACGCCAGACGCTTACCATCTGGGG
>CALKXO010000429.1 GCA_938003615.1 uncultured Pirellulaceae bacterium
CATAGGTCTTGTTGGCGCGAACCATGGTCACCTTCTGGCCTTTGCGCACCTTACCGGAGACGATTCGGCAATAAGTAATCGCGCCGCGGTATTCGTCATAGTGCGAATCAAAAATCATCGCTTGTAAGGGAGCTTCTCTATCGGAAACCGGCGGCTTGATGCGCGTAATGATCGCATCAATTAGCTCGTCGATGTTGAGGCCAGCTTTCGCACTGACCTTGACGACTTCGTCGCCGCTAACACCAAGCGTCTGCTCCATCTCGCGCACAACTTCTTCGGAACGTTCGTGCTTGAGGTCAATTTTGTTGACGACAGGAATGATATCCAGGTCGTGTTCAATCGCAGCATAACCCGTAGCGACGGTCTGAGCTTCCACGCCTTGAAACGCATCAGCCAACAGCAACGCACCTTCGCAACAGCTTAGCGACCGGGAGACTTCATATTGAAAATCGACGTGCCCCGGCGTATCAATCAGGTTCAACTCGTACTCTTGTCCTTTATGTTTGACACGCATCGCGACGGCGCGGGCTTTAATCGTGATGCCGCGCTGGCGTTCGAGGTCCATATCGTCGAGCACCTGATCCTGCATCTCACGTTTGGTGACCGTGCCGGTGTGCTCCAACAGACGATCGGCGAGCGTACTTTTTCCGTGGTCGATGTGCGCGATAATACAAAAATTACGGATGTTCTTGGGATCAATCTGCGCTGACATAAAAACGTACTGCTGTGGACGCGTGGAATGGAAAAAAATCTATTTCAAGTTATCTGAGCGAAATCCCAAGGGTACTCGACTCAAAAAAATTTAGGGGCAATGCTGAGTGGTTACTCGGTCGCCGATCTCAAAGGAAATTGGAGAATTGACTCTGCGGCTGTCCAAAGTCTTGCGACGTTGACATCGGAAAATTGAGACCGAAAATTGCGACAGGAATGTGAGGGGAGCGTGCCCTGTTGTCCCACCTTGTTCACAAGAGAAGGACGCCTTGGTGGGATTATAGACCGCTCACCCGGTTAGGCAGATGCCGATTTCATAAATTCCGTTCGCGCCATCCCAGCGGCACCAACGTATCCGGCATCGGATTCAAGTTGAGCGAAGCTAACCTTTAGTTCCTCGGCAACAACTGGAAAAGTCAACCTTTTGGCTTCGGCGAGAATCCCGTCCAGAAACGAGCGTCCCAAAGCAGTGTCCGCCCCGCCAAAATCAACAGCCCCACCCAGAATGAAGGCTTCCGGATCGACCACGTGAGCCAGCTGCGCGATTCCACGTCCGAGATACATAGCCGTTTCGCTGACCAACTGCAGCGCTAATTCGTCGCCAGCTTCGGCCGATTCGGAGACCATCAACGCAGAAAGTGGAGAACCTTCGGCGTTTCGGTCCAACATAGAACTTTCTGGGTGAGCACGTAACGCTTCCTTCGCTCGATTTACGATACCCGTCGCGCTGGCGTAAGCCTCCAGATGTCCCGACTTGCCACAGGGACAAACGAGGGCATCGAGCCCTGTATCAATGCAGATGTGTCCGATTTCCGATCCGTGACTGTGAGCGCCATCAACCGAAACGTCATCGATAATAATTCCTCCCCCGACGCCTGTGCCCAGAGTAATAAGGACCATGCTGCAGTACTGACGACCACTACCGATCCAGTACTCGCCAAAGGCGGCCGCATTGGCATCGTTTGCGAAAGTCACTGGTTTATCGAGGGCTTTTGCAAGCGCATCGCGAATCGGAAAGTTATGCCAGCCCGGCATGTTGAACGGCGTCAGGATCAGACCTCGGCCGATATCCATTGGCCCGGGCGTGCCAAGTCCAACGGCAGCCACGTCTTCCATTTTTAGACCGGCATCGTCGAGTAACTCCTGAACGACAGGTTTGATCCGATCGAGTGATTTTTCGGGAGACTGGTCGGCTTGGGTGGGGAATTTCGTGTAGGCCAGACGTTCTCCCCGGTCATCAACAATTCCGATTTTAATATTGGTTCCACCAACATCAACACCAACGAACAACGGCAGAGTGGGTGAGGGATTTTTGGGCATAGTTGTCAGTGTCGAATTTCAGGCAGGTTGGGCGGAATTGGAAATTGGTAAGTCGGCAGGCGAGTCAGTATACACCAGTATAATTTTTTAGCTGCAATCCCACAATGCAAGACAAGCATCTTGGAATTCGCGGGAGGCAAATCAACGCTGCTATTTGTTAAGCCTCCGTGCGATTGAGGAGAAAGGAAAATTCAATCCGCCAAAATTCGCTCAATCTTTTTGATGTAGCCGGCACCAAAAGGAATCAGCGCTAACAAAAACGGCAAACAGACCAAAGCAACCGCAAGGTTGATACCACTGGATTCCGCCATCAAAAAAACAATATTGAAGAACGCAGCACCTTCAACCAGCGCACCTCGAATGATGGATTGGGTCAAAAGCGCCCCCTGCGCCCCCTCGCACTTTGTCTCACCGACAAGTCCCGTTCCAATCGGCATCACCCACGGGACAACAAACCATCCAACCAAGCTAGACGCCGTGAAGACTAGACCAAAGATTTGGAGAATGCCGATATCCCAATGCAGGGGCGCGAGGGTCACGGTCAATGCGATCGCCGCAAACACCAAAACGCCCAACGACAATGCTCCGAGAATAATTCGCGACACCATCATCTTGGGTTTCAGAGACTCAATTTCTTCTTGACTTAGAAAGCTCATAGAACTGCCTTTTTAAGAGACTGACACTAGTGAATTAGTGAGAGACTGATATAAGATTGGTCGAAAAACTTGCGTACAATTGGTTTGTCAAAGACAAAATGACCAATTAAGCGATAATGAATTTCTCTAGAAATCCTTGGCTGCTCAGGAGTTCTGGCGAATCCCACTACATGTCAACTCAGCTCTGAAAGACCACTAAACTATCAATGAAGCCAGCCACGACACCGCCGGCGCCAACTCAGGCAATTCCTCAACTGCATCGGCGGGGAAGAACAATTGTTCGATGGTGTAGGCAGTCATCGAGAAACAGTTCAGCATGAAATGCGCAACGATGCAGGGAACGATGCTCCCTGTCTGCCGATAGATCAGCCCCAGACCTAAACCAAAAACAAAAATCGGAATTGGTGCTGGCCCCTGACCAAGATGCACAAGACCAAACAAAACGGCTGACACGACGACCGGCACCCACGATTGAGCCACGTAGAAAAGGGATTCATCAGATGCCCGACGAGGTTTGTTGCTGGGGTTGGTGGGCGACTCGTATGGATTGGTCTCAACCTGTGCGTTGGCCGAGATTGATTCGGCCGTAGAAACGGCGTTGCGACTCGGATGTAATTGCTGATCAAACGAAACACTTTCGGCGTTTCCTGCAATTAACTGCCCGACAGGCCAACCTCCAATCAATTTCGCCTCAGGTCGCAGATCGTTCACGAACAAGCGCGACAGCCAGCCCTGAAGAACGCCTCGAAAGAAAATCTCCTCCGCGATGGGGGCCACCAACACCGCCATCCACCACGCAGACAGGATCGTCAGCCACGAAGCATCTGGAGAAATCAAGTCCAGCGTCGGATGCTCGTATTCCCAAATTTGCGTCAATAACGCTTGCACCAGAAATGTGATCGGCACAAAACACAGAAAGACCACCGCACCCGAAACGACGTTACGCCGGAAATTTTTCTGGCCAATGCCAAACACACTTGCGCTTTTATATCGCGCATAAAGATACGTCAGCGTCAATCCGGTGGACGCCACCGTGCAGATACCGACGGCGTATCCCAATACAGTTTGCTGTTGAACCGACGGCGCTCCGGGATCAAAACCGTCGATACCCAGAATGGCAAATGAGATCGCAAGCCCCACTATCTGGCCCATCATCCACATCACAAACGCTAACAAGACATCCACCAGCCCAAGTGGTAACTTCAGTCGCTCTTGCGCCGAGAAAAAGTGTCCTTGGCCCGCCCTTTGTCGCCTGATGATGTGCGTCCACAAATTCAAACTGATCAACAGTAAGCCAACAACCAAAATCGTGGACAGCCAACTGGTAGGATCATTCATTGTTCATCCAAAATTTTTAGTAGAGCCGACGAAAAGAGATTCGTTTAGCGCGGCATTAAACCGTCTGAAGTACAAACGAGGAAGCAGATTTGATATAAATCCAACCTGATTGAAGTGTGGAGAGCACCGACAACCAGATGAAAACAACCATCGTCCACCAAATCCACATCGGCACTGCCTCCTGTGCGGAGGAGTGCGCCTCGTTCGCCGCCCCGCCGGTGGCGTAGATTAAAGCCAACAGGCAGGCCACGACGGCGATGCACTGGAACCACATTTTCAACTTGCCGGCCATGTTTGCTGAAAAGTCACCGCCGCTGCCTTCGATCATCGACCGCAACACCGTCACCAGCAACTCACGGCCAACCACAATCGTTGCGATCAAACCGGTGATCCTAGCCCACCAAGGAAAATCGGGAACGGCGCGGGCCATCTGGATGGCGAGAAGTATATAAGTGCCGCAAATCAGAATCTTGTCGCAAAACGGGTCCAAAATCCTTCCCAGCTTCGTCACTTGGTCGTATTTTCGGGCATACCATCCATCTACCCAATCCGTTCCGGCAGCCACCAGAAACAACACCAACGCTGCCCTGTATGCCCCCATTTCAAGGCAAACAAAGACAAAGCCCGCCAACACCAGTCTGGCGGCCGATATCTTGTTGGGAACATTCCAGACATTCGGAGGGGGAGAAGAAATAGACTGATTCAACGAAAGACATCCGTAAGAAAAAGGTGTGAGCCACGTCACAGTAAACAATACTATGGTTTATGGAACATTTTGGGTGACTTGAACAGGTGGAACATGCAAAAGCGCTGGTTTTATCGGAATTGTGAGTGCTTAACCTAAGCCCCCAAACTCCCCTGAAGCTCCAGCAATAATTTATTTA
>CALKXO010000430.1 GCA_938003615.1 uncultured Pirellulaceae bacterium
CAAATCAATCACATCCCAGGCTGCCATCAGTTCTGTGTCAACGTTAACCTCCAATACTGAAAAGTGGCTCTCCAATTTCGGGCTGTCCTCGTTTCGGCCGGGGCAACAAGCCGTCATTGACGCAATCGTCTCGGGCAAGGACACCCTGTGCATTATGCCTACAGGTGGCGGAAAAAGTCTCTGTTATCAACTGCCCACAATCGCCCGTGAAGGCTTGACGATTGTAATCTCGCCGTTGATCGCCCTAATGAAAGACCAAGTAGACGGCCTTCAAAGAAACGGCATCCCGGCGACCTTTATTAACAGCAGCCTGTCACCCAACGAGCAGCAGGAACGCTTGTCTGGGATGGTCAACGGACAATACAAATTGATCTACATCGCGCCCGAGCGGCTCCGCAGCACCTCCTTTATGCGCGCCGTCAACAAGATTCAGATCCAGCTATTGGCGGTCGACGAAGCGCACTGCATCAGCCAATGGGGACACGACTTCCGCCCTGATTATGCTCGATTGGGAAAATTCCGCGAACGTATCGGCAATCCACAAACCGTCGCCTTGACTGCGACCGCCACAAAACTGGTCCAAGACGACATCGCGAAAATTCT
The DNA here is from genome assembly GCA_938003615.1 of uncultured Pirellulaceae bacterium. GTDB lineage: Bacteria > Planctomycetota > Planctomycetia > Pirellulales > Pirellulaceae > Mariniblastus. Next base: position 604 of record CALKXO010000430.1, read on the forward strand.
CGGATTTGAGGATGCCGCAACGTTCGTAACGGGTTTTGCACGCGAGAATCTGTTTCTGCGTTTCGAAATCCCGACCAGCAATTCAGAAAAAGACGAGCGGCTTGTTGATTTTCTGAAAACACATCCCGGCTGTGGCATCGTGTACGCCTCAACCCGCAAGAACTGTGAACACTTGGTGGAATTGCTGTCTGAACAAATCAGTCGCTCCGTCGCCTACTATCACGGCGGACTGCCTCCCGAGAGTCGACGGAAGGTTCAGGAAAAATTCATGTCCGGCGAGATCGAGATCATCGTCGCGACCAACGCATTCGGCATGGGCATCGACAAAGCCGATTTGCGCTTCGTCGTTCACTATAATTTGCCCGGCAGCATCGAAGCCTACTATCAGGAGGCGGGAAGGGCAGGGCGTGACGGTCAACCCTCCGAATGCTTGATGCTGTACTCCTATCAAGACACCTACATCCAGCAATTTTTCATTGAAAACAGCTATCCCTCGCGCGAGACGATCAAGGACGTTTACGAGTACTTGCGGACGATCCCTAAAGATCCGATCGAAATGACGCTCTCAGAGGTCAAAGAAGAACTGGACCTTTCCATCGGCACCTCCGGCATTGCCACGTGTGAAAACCTGCTGGAAAAAGCCGGTGCGATCGAACGGCTAGACTCAAAACAAAACTCAGCCGCCATCCGAATCGACTCAGAACTGTCGACGTTAATCGACATGTTGCCGCGCGAGGCCGCCAGCCAACGTACAGTGATGCGCGAATTGGAACGTGTGGTTGGTTCCTGCCGAAACGAAATGGTGATGTTCCAGCCCAAATACTTGGCCGAGCGTCTGGAAATGAAATGGGACTCGGTTGCCCGCGCGATTCGCGAGATCACAAAACTGGATGCCGTCACCTACGTCCCTCCATTTCGCGGTCGCGCGATCCACATGAAATGTCGCGACAAAGCTTTTGCTCAGCTAGACATCGACTTTGCCGAACTAGCGCGGCGGCAAAAAGCGGAAATGGAAAAACTGCAAACAGTCATCAAACTTTCCACGACCAAACGCTGCCGACAGCTAGAGATTCTTGAATACTTCGGCGACCCCGATCGCCGGCGTTGTGGCAACTGCGACAACTGTGGCGGCTTCAAAAAACTAACCGCCACTGACAAACGTTCTGCAGAAGCGGACGCTTGCCTGTACGCCGCCCAAGTCGCACTCAGCGGAGCAGCGCGTACCCACGGGCGACTGGGCAAGAACTTAGTCGCATCCATGCTCAAAGGATCCACAGCAAAGAAAGTCTCCCAACTTGGGCTCGATCGGCTCAGCACGTTTGGCTTGCTGTCAAAGCTTAGGCAATCCGACATCGTTTCGCTGCTTGAGTTTCTGATCCAGTGCGGGTTCATTGAACAGTTTGAAACGACTAAGTTTCGCCCTACGATTCGCATGGCAGATGCAGCCAAAGACATCTTAGCCGGGGACTGCTACATCGATCTCACACAAAGTATGCCACCGGCGTTGGCGAAGGAAATTGTTCGCAGACTTCGGGACAAACAGCCTTTCCTTACTGAGCTTACCAAGCCCTCTGATACAGACGATGAAACATCGGAGGATGAAACATCGGAAGACGACGCGTCAGCTGCTGACGCTGTGAATGAGTCGAGTCTGCCTGACGCGCCCGGTCGAATCACCCCTGAATCAGCAGTCGCGATTGCTGATCCGGTCGCCAGTGCGAGTCCGGCAGAAACAAACGATCTATTTTCCGATACGATCAGCAACGCTAGTCCTTCAAACCTTGAGCAGTCTAGTGCAGTGCCATCAGCAGACTCCGTCCATCAACCTTCTGAAGAGCAGGTGCAAAGGCCGGCAGAGATACGTTCAAGGGAGGCACGCGCGGTAGTCAGGATCGATTTGCCAGCAGCCGAAGACGTCCAACCTTCGTTCTATTGGACTTGGCGATTGTTGACGCAAGGCTACCGCCCGCATCATATCCAGCAGGTACGCAATCTTGATCAATCCACCATCTTCTCGCACGCCCTTCGCGCGGCGGAGAGCAACATGCCGATGAAGGCTCAGTGGTTGATGGACGAACGTCAAATCGCGGCGTTGGAATCTTTTGTCTCCGCCCACCCGAACCAACGTCCGGCCAGCATGCTTTCCGAACTGCCCGACGGCATCACGGCAGACCAACTGTTGCTGTTTCTCAAGTCGCGGAAGTAATGAGACTCTCAAGTCTTACAAGTCTCCCAATGCGTTCTGCCTGTGAGCAGACAAAGCGGTTGGGGCACCACTTTCTTTGGCACCAACGCGATAAAACTTTTTTTTGAGTTTTCGTGAAAGGTATCCAACCGGTGATTTACCGAGTCGCCAAGGCGCGTGGCTTGCAGGATGCCGATGCCCACGAGCTTGTCCAACACGTGCTCGTCGCGGTGGCTCGCGCCGTGGACCGACACGCTGTTCTCACCCAGACCAACTTCAAGAAACTTCAATCTCCCGAATGTGAAACAATCCGATGGCCGATAGGAGCACTATCGGCAGCACAACCGCTGCCTTGAAATAACATCCTGATTTCAGCTCAACGCGAAGCGTCTCAATACCAGCCCGACGCGCCAGCGAGTGAGTATTCCCAACGGCTATGAATCACGCGCTCACGCGTCGGGCTGGCATTTGCTGAGAAACTATCCTTTTCAAAACCGGGAAGTCATATCGGGACAGCCCCTAAAGATGAATCGGAATGGATCGCACGCGCTCACGCGCTTCGGGCGGCAGAGGAGGTTCGATCCACGGAATTGTTTTACCCTCCTGATGCAGGCTCATCACCTGAGCCTTAAACTCTTTCGAAATCTTTGACAGCACGCTACGTTCCGAGGCACCGCTTGCGCTGAACCCAGCAAGATTAGCGACTCGCCCAGAAACATTGCCGTCTTCATTTTTGCGAATGTAGATGACGCAACTAAATACGGGTACGTTTGGAAACGCGTCCCCGGTAACTGGAAGCTTGTCATTGGAATCTGATTTCATAATTAGCCACTTTGAAAGTGAAATGAAGGTATGACTTACGCATCGGGCAAACGCGGAACAGCAGCGTGTCGCGCTTACACGTCGCGTTGGGTCGCGCTTACACGTCACGTCGCGTCGGGTTAGCCAGAGCGCCGCTCTCGCCTAACGAAAGACGAAAAACTAGGGCTCGATAAAGAACGCGCGTTTTTGTTGCGGCAGAGAATAATCAAATCCACACGAAAAGAACATGTCCTCGGACGCCGAAATTGCCATCAACTCTTTGACCTTCTCGGCCCGCGCACGCGCGATGCACTGTTTGACCAACTGCCCGCCAATGCCTTGGCGACGAACTGCGGAGGCCACAGCCAGACACTGAATCTCGCCGAGCTTCTTGGAGTAGATCTCCAATGCCGCAAATCCGACCAGCTCCCCTTCAGCACGACACAGAAAAGCATGCTTCAGTAACAGCTGCATCTCAATCGAAGTACGTTGCAGCAATTCCTTGCGATCCATAAAAGGCTGAAGGAAATCTTGGACGTCCTTCAAATCCTCTTGGCGGGCGTCAACAAATTCGAACGGTAATTCGTTTTCCATAAATCAAACTCGGCAGTACTTTACTATATTCTCTTGGGGCACAAAGGCCAGCAACCATGAGCCCCCCGCTAACAACACCAATGCCGAATCATTTTTGCATAAACTTCTGTTCCGCGATGTAGCTGCTCAAGGCCAATCCACTCATTTTTTGTATGGGCTTGTTTGATGCTGCCTGGCCCGCAGACGATTTTGTCATTCAGTTCCGTCAACACGCCACCATCGGTGCCGAAGGCTGCCGTTTTTGCCTTTTTTCGATGCACTAACTTCAACGATTCTTTCACAAAATCGGACTCCGGGTCGGTCCACAGCGGAGCACCGTAGTCGTTTAGCTCCAGTTTCAACCCGTGCTCCTTCGCCAACTCCTTCACACGCACCACGATCGGTTGATGATCGACAACAGGCATCGGTCGAAAGTTAACGCTACAAATCGCCCGTGATGCTGTCACGTTATGCGCCGAACCATCCCCCTTCATCGAGATATTCAAACTCAACGTGGGCGGTTGGAAGGCATTGTTGAAAAACTTCGGATCACTCTCCGTTTCTTCATAGATTTCTTTCATCGCTGTCAGAAACGGAATCAGTTTCAAGTTCGCGTTCACCCCGTCGCGCGAACTCGAATGAGCCGCCTTGCCTCGGGCGGTTGCCGTAAACTCGAAACACCCTTTATGGGCGTGGAGAATTTCCAGCATCGTGGGTTCGCCAATAATCACCTTGGGCTGCTGCTGTACCATCTCGCGATAGTATTTGCTGTCCGCAACCACCGCTTTGGCGCCGTCAAACCCGACCTCTTCATCCGCCGTGCACACAAAATACAGCGGACGCTTCAGGTCATCCCATGCAATTTCCTGCGACGCTTCGAGCATACAGGCGATCGAACCCTTCATGTCGCAACTGCCTCGTCCGTACAGACGCTCACGAGCAACACGCGGTTCAAAAGGACTGAATTTTTTTGTGAACCAACGTTTGGCTGGCACCACGTCGCTATGGCAGAAATAAGCGAGCCCGCCACTACCGCCGCCTTTCTTGGCCACTAGATTAACTTTGCGAACTCCCTTTCGGTCAAGATAGCCCGTTTTTTCAACGACGAAACCGTGCTTGGTCAGCTTCATCTCTAGGTACTTGGCAATCGTTCGATTAGACCGATGGCTGGTCGAATCGAATTCGATCAGCCGCTTGGAATACCTCAGTGCTTTCATCTCAGCGCTTTCATCTCAAAGCCTCCCTCATCCCGTCCCCGCAAGCCATTGGCACTTTTATCGAATCGGCTGCCAGAGCAGACCCTCATGACAGTTAATGCACCTGCCAAGTTCTCCTATTTGGGATTATCATGCAGGTGAGGCGATCATTCTAACGGCCACCCAAACAGTTTAGCACAAGTCGCTCTGACGACACACGCTCAGATTACATTATGGCAAATGAAAAAATCCACTTTGTCACCGGCCGACTGGCAGAGCCTGCCTTGCGAAACATTCTCGGACAAATTGCACCTAGCAACGCACCCGACAGAGAATTTGACTACTCCATCGACGTGCTGCCGATCACCGTCGCGGCGCTGATGACGCCCAAATGGATTGCCAAGCATATTGCTATTCCCCATGACACCGACCGCATTGTCTTACCGGGTTACTGTGGAGGCGATCTAACGCCGCTAAAAGAGATCACAAACCTACCTGTCGAGATCGGCCCCAAAGACCTCCGCCGGTTACCAGAGTTCTTTGGCAAAAATTCGATCAAGGATTCTTTCGGCGATTGGGACATCGACATTATCGCCGAAATCAACCATGCCCCTCGGCTGTCGGTCAAAGAGATTGTAACGATGGCCGACGCCATGCGCTCGGACGGTGCGACTTTGATCGACGTCGGATGTTTGCCGGGCGAGACGTGGACCGGCGTTGCTGGCTGCGTTGCTGCGCTTGTATCGGCGGGGCACCGCGTCTCGGTTGATAGCCTAAACCCAGTTGAGATCGCCGCCGCCGCGAAAGCTGGCGCCGAACTAGTCCTGTCAGTCAATTCGTCCAATCTTGAATTTGCATCAGACTGGGGCATCGAAGTCGTTGCGATTCCGGACGACATCCGCGACATCAACTCCCTTGAGCCCACGATGGAGTTTCTTTGCAAACATGGCGTTCCGTTTCGTATCGATCCGATCCTTGAACCCATTGGACTAGGTTTTACCCCCAGCATTAAGCGTTACATCGACGCGCGTGCCCGTTGGCCGGAAGTTGAGATCATGATGGGTGTTGGCAATCTGACCGAGCTAACCGATGTCGATTCAGCAGGAGTGAACATGTTGCTGATCGCCATTTGCCAAGAGTTAGGCATCCGAAGCGTGCTGACGACACAAGTCATTAATTGGGCCCGCTCGAGCGTCAGAGAAATTGACATCGCCCGCCGGATTGCTTGGTACAGCGTCAACGAGAACATTCCTCCCAAACGAATCTCGGAGGATCTCGTGTCGCTGCGTGATCCGCGCTTGGTCCAGTATGACCTCGAGCAAATCCAAACGTTGGCCGGCAACATCAAGGACAACAATTACCGGATCCTTGCCGAACTTGATCAGATCCACTTACTTGGTAGCGGCCTTCACTTCAGCGGCGACGATCCGTTCGACTTGTTCGATCAACTGGCCGACACAACCCCAAAGAATCTTGATCCGTCGCACGCGTTTTACTTGGGCTACGAAATGTGCAAAGCGATGCTGGCACTGCAGTTGGGTAAGCAATACACCCAAGACGAGGCGCTCAAGTGGGGGCATTTGACGGTCGAAGAAAAAAACCGTCACCGTTTGAAGAAACGCAAGTACTGAAGCTCTTTGAGGTGGCTCTTCCAGGATTTTAATGGCTGCCTTGTAAATCGTAGTGGGATTCGCCAGAATTCCAACCGGCTCCTCTTAAAGGAATTCTGGCGAATCCCACTACATCCA
>CALKXO010000431.1 GCA_938003615.1 uncultured Pirellulaceae bacterium
TTCCTTTGGTGATGTCGAACAAGTGATGGTGCATGTGGAACGCTTCGGGCCACCGCGCCTTGTGGCCGTGCCCATGATCATCGCCGTGACCACCTTCGTGAGCAGCATGTCCATGATCATGTTCGTCCTCGTGCCCATGATCATCATGTCCGTGAGCTTCCTTTTTCTCATCGGTTGGAATCGCACCGCCCGGGTTAAAGCTGACGTTGGTGACCACAGGAAGGGCCATTGATTTAACAGGCTTCTTCGGCGCTGCAGAATGGGAGTCTTCTTTGACTTCCTTGGCTTGATCAAGTTTGAACGCGTCAGGATGATGTAAGACAAAGTCTTTTAAACTCTCGTAGCTACCTTCGCGGATCAAACCACTACGATCGGTGTCTGTCTTGTCCTTGTTGCGGAACATACGCGACTGAATTTCATCCCGGCCAACAGGATCGATGTCCCAAGGCTCCTGAATGATCGCCAGTTTATAAACGCTGCCAGAGCGAGTAACGTTCTCGGCAGCCAAACCGCCAGCAAAGGCCCAGTTTTCAATTGAACGCAGCGATGCCACATCGACGCCCACTGGCTTAACCCCCAAATCCTTGTCGCCACCGACGCGCCCAGCACGCTGCCGCCCGTAACCGATTGCCAAACCGATCGAACCATCGGCTTGACCGGGCTGAACATGAACGGGCAAAACAATTTCGCCACCGTTTACGCTGAACGTCGCTTTGGTGTGCTGATGCAGGCCAAGTGCCTTAGCCGTTTTAGGACTAACCAACGCAGCGTTGTCCCAAGTGATCTTGGTCGTAAAATCAGGCAGCTCTTGCATCCAAGCGTTATTGGCGAACTGGCCGTCGTACATCGCAGCAGACGGAGTGAACACAAACTCCAGCGATTTTTCATCCCACGGCTTGGCCCAAGAATGCTCGCCGGCAAGCTCCAGCTCATCCTTCGCACTAACGCTCGACCCGGCAGCTTCTTTTCCAGCGATGAAACCATCGTGTACCGCTTGCTTCCAGTCGCCGTCGGAAAGACCGGATGTCGTTTTCACAATCGACTGACCGTCAGTTTCCGATTCGCCCAGCAACAGCGCTAGTGTTTCGATAATCGACTTGCCACCGAACAGTGGGTTGATCAGTGGCTGCCCAACTAAGGTCGAACCATCGTCTGCCACGCCATCTTTCCATGACTCCAACGGATGGGCCAGATCGGCGACCGTTCCGCAAGCGACGCTTGTTTCATTCTTGTAGTGTGAGAAATGAACCTTGTGAGGAATCGAAGAGATCACTTCGTCGAGGCCAAGTGGTTTCGGGGCTCCGTAAACCGGATTGCCACCCAACACGACCAACGTATCGATCTTGCCCGCTTTGGCGTCTGCGATCAGAGTCTGAATTGACTCCAGCGCCGTTGGGCGACTCTCATCTGGCAGTTGGGAATAGGTGACCGTGTTGCCGACGTTGCCAAAGCGCTTGTTGAGCGCGTGAACGGCAGCATGCACTTCGGCGGGCTGAGACTCTCCACAGACCAGCAAGCTTTCACCGGCATTGTTAACCAAATCGTGAGCCATGCACTCCAGCAATCGAGGGCGGTAAGGCAGCTTAGTATCGACTTGGGTTTCTTTTTTGCTTTTATCGACTGCCGCTACGAGTGACTTCAAAAACTCGGCAATCTTGCCCGACTGAACCGACATGCGGTGGTCTGCCGCAGCACCGGTGACCGTGTGCTGGCTTTCGATCACGTACAAACGATTCATGATCTGACCGTCAGCGTGTGCGGCGGCGGCATCAGCGTTGCGAGATTTTGCGAAGGCAACGGAATTCCCCACGGCTGCCGGATCGACGCCCATGAAATCCGCATCCAGTGAAATAATCACCTTCGCTTTGTCGAAATGATTCAACGTGCGAACAGCTTTGCCGAACGCTTGCTTTGAACCGGCGCGAGAGTTGTCGTCGTTAAGCAGGCTGTAGCCGTACCACTTGCCTTTGAATTTGTCCTTCAAACGCAGCAGCGATGGAGACATGCTGTTCTCGGCAAGGATCGCAACCTTGGACTGATCGCCCATGTGACTCTTGAGGCCTTCCATGACTTGATCAAACGACGTGTCTTCCCAAAACGTGCGGCGAGAATTCTCACGCGTCTTTAGCATCGCTCCGGTTCGCAAGCGATCCGGATCGTAGAACTCAAGCATCCGAGCTTGCGTGAATGCCGAAGAAGCACCTCCGCTGCGCGGGTGTTTTGGATTTCCGTCAAGTTTAATTGGGCGGCCATCGTAGTTGGTCGAAACAATCGGCTGCGCCACGCCACCAAGCTCGATCATCGAAGCGAACTTCTGCGGGATACCGGGGACACGGTCAACAGGGCGAAACGCGAACGGGGCAATCTTTTCTTCTTCGTAACGGCAACCCGCAGTGCTGCCGAGTGCCAGCGATGCACCCATGATCTGCAACCAGCGCCGACGCGAAACACCATCGCCATCGAAGCCCTCTGTAGCGGTCCCGAAGTCGCGATCAATGGCCTCGTTGAATTCAGGAGAGCCCTGAAACTGATCATGGTCCAAACCGTTGGCAGCAAGATCGGCGTTTTGTGAATGCGGTTTATTCATGGAATTTGAATGTCTGGGTTTTAGTTGGCTGACCCGTGTTGGCCGGCCGTGTTTTGTAGGTTGGATGCAAACGTCAAAGTGGACAGTTCGACTAGCGATGGCAGGTCGAGCAGCTGATGTTGGGATTGATTTCCAGCTTCTCGGCCCATTCCTTATGGTAGGCGGCTTCGGCTTCGTCACTTTCCCAACTCATATCCAATTGAGTCACCATTTGAGGATCGCGAATGTTTGGCTCTGGATTGCGATGACAGTCCAAACACCACTTCATCGACAGTGGCTCGACCTGTTGAACGACTTCCATTTGGTCGATCCGACCGTGACAGGAAACGCAACTGACACCACGAGCAATGTGGACACTGTGATTGAAGTAAACAAAGTCCGGTAGATCGTGGACACGTTCCCACAAAACTGATTTGTTGGTTTCGAGCGATTTGCGAATTGGCTCGAGCGTCGTTTTTTCCGGATGAACCACTCCAAGATCACGACCGGTTTGCCAAGTACCATCGACCATCTCTCCCGTCACACGGTTGCCGCCATGGCAATTGCCACAAGTAGCTGCAGGAGGAACAGCAGCGTGACCGGCACGTTCCACTGTATTGTGACAGTAGCGACAATCCATCTTCAGTTGTCCCGCATGCAATTTATGACTGAAGGGAACCGGTTGAGATGGACGGTGCCCGACATTGATAATTTCCGGATGGGTTGCCGCGAACAGGCAGGTCGCGAGATAACCTGCAACCAACAGGCCTCCCCCAATAACCATCAGCGTAAATTTGTTAACCCAAGTCGGGAAATGGAATTCTTGCATCGAAGTATGCTCTATTTGATAGAGTTCTATCGTTTGTCTAATTTGAGTCGGTTTGGTGATCTCAGCGAATGCCAAGTATCAAAGGTCTGTCAATCGTCAAAACGGCCGCTCGTCTTCAAAATCGGCTCGTTTTTTGAGGTCGCTCGCGCATTGCTGCCGTTAGAGTCATCACCCGACAACAGTGTCGGTCGATATCAACTTTCTGACCAGTCACAAAGTGTCGCGGGCGCAAACCAAGCTAGGAAAAATTTCCTCAAGCTTCCAAAGCGGCGGTATTCTAAATTCGATTGCACAAAAATGAAAACCCATCAAGAACTTCCATTTTCCAGCCTGCCAGCAACGCCGACTCGGGTCGCGCATGCCCAAAAAACGGCTTCCGCAAGAACAGGTTTTTCAAATCAAGAAACGAAGCCCATTTTCTCCCACTCCACACCGGCACGATGCCAGCACGCAGAAGCAGATAAAGGGCCTGATTAACGCATTGGCAATCTATTCTGAGAGGGGACCACTTTTGGCGAACTCCGCAGCCCGAAAACCTGTCTCTTATCCGCTTGGCAGAATGGGCAATTTCACTGCTCAGTTTTGATCGCGCGGCGAGAACTGTGGACAAAATGTCGCACTCCTTATTGCCTTAGTTTTCAGGGCATCTATTGTCTTCAAAGAAACCTAACGAATGTGCCGATTATGCCCAAGGGGATTGATTCAAGGCCTAAGCTACGATTCGGCAGGTCGACAGTTTGCAGATGGCTGCCGCTAATTTATAGCCGTCGTGATTCACAAACAGCTCACCAAATTCCCAATCTCGTAACCTTCTGAGGCCGCAAACAAAATGAACTGGGAATCATGGTTCTGCCTTGGAACGCTGATCATGCTGCTGATCACGCTCGTACGCAATCGTATCCCCACCGATGCGGTGATGGTATGCGCGTTGACTGTGATCGTCGCAGTGGGCGCAGTGACTCATTCTCCCAATCTTCCCGACGCGACTCTGGCCGTTGCTGGATTTGGTAACTCGGGTCTGATTTCGATCGCGGTACTATTTGTGGTGGTTACTGGTCTGGTCAAAACGGGCGCGATCACAATGGCGCGGCAGGTCATCGGCACTCCTAACTCGGTTCCCAAGGCACTGTTGCGTCTCTTCGCTCCTGTGATGGGGGCGAGCGCGTTTTTGAACAACACACCTGTTGTCGCGATGTTTATGCCGGTCATCGACGACCTGTGCAAGCGCACTTCTCTTTCGCCATCGCGCTTGTATCTTCCGATGTGTTACGCGGCCACGTTTGGTGGCGTCTGCACACTCGTGGGCACCAGCACGAACCTGATTGTTGCAGGCATGCTCAAAGACAATGGCATCGTACTGGAAATGTTCGACCTTGCGTGGACCGGCATCCCCTGCGCGCTCGCGGGGGCTACGTTTCTGATTTTGTTCAGTGAAAAACTTTTGCCAGATCGCAGTGCGGCGGTTAACGCCGACGAAGACCCCCGACAGTACACGGTCGAGATGCTGGTGCTAACGGACGGACCTCTGGTTGGAAAAAGCGTTCAAGCCGCCGGCCTACGACACCTGCAAAACCTCTACTTAGTAGAAATCGTGCGCGACGGCCAACAGCTGTCGGCCGTTTCCTCGCGCCAACGTCTACAAGCCAGTGACCGGCTCGTGTTTGTCGGTGTGATTGATGGGGTGGCCGAACTGAAACAGATCCGCGGCCTCGCCTCATCGGCTGATGACACGCGCGCTTTGGATGTCGATATCACCAAGCGACGCTTAATTGAAGCCGTCGTTTCGAACCGCTGCCCGCTGGTCGGATCCAGTATTCGCGACGGATTGTTCCGCACAACCTATAACGCGGCGATTGTTGCGATCGCGCGCGGTGATCAACGCATTCCCGGAAAAATTGGCGATGTAAAATTGCTGGCCGGTGATACGTTGCTCTTGGACACCGACGAGGACTTTTTGAAACGGCAACGCAACTCGAGCCACTTTCACTTGGTCAGCAGCGTGGAGGACTCGGCTCCCATCCGCCATGACCGCGCTTGGATTGCGATCGCGATTCTCTTATTGATGGTGATCGTCGTCGCGTCAAGAACGCTGGACCTACTTCCGGCCAGTTTGATTGCGGCCTGCATGATCGTCGCATCGGGGTGCTGTTCGTTAGGGCAAGCTCGTGAAAGTGTGGACTGGTCGTTGTTGGTTGTGATCGCATCGGCGTTGGGCATTGCCCAGGCCATCACCATGAGCGGTCTAGCGACAACGGTATCTGGAACGCTAATCGCGATGGCCAGCGGTCATCCGTGGCTAGTCCTGTTAGCCGTCTATATCGTTGCGACACTGTTTACCGAAACGATCACCAACGTCGCCGCGGCAGCTTTGGTGTTCCCAATTGCGGTATCCGCTGCTGAAACGCTCGACGTCAGCGTGATGCCATTTGCCATTTGCGTTTGCGTGGCCGCGTCGGCAGGATTCGCAACACCGTTTGCTTACCAGACAAATCTAATGGTCTACGGTCCGGGCGGTTATCGATTCACCGACTACTTCCGCATTGGTATTCCGTTGTCGTTAATCTTCATGGTGATCACTGTCACGCTCACGCCATGGATCTGGCCGTTTTAGTTTTCGGCAAACGAGCATTTCCCTGCGGCTCAGCATCTTCTTTGAGAAAAACAAATGCACTGTCAGTGGGGTAAGCATCCTGCTTGCCATAGTACGATCACATAGAATTCGCAGGCTGGCAGCTTACCTAGTTGCTTGAAGTTCATTTCACTTCTCGGGCCGAGTGATCCCACCATGCATGAAGTGCGTGACGCGAACGGTTTTGTTCACGTCGTCCACACGGTACAGAAACGAACTCGTGTCCACAATAAGCATTCGAACGTTGTGTTTGGAGAATTTATTTTCTGGTGCGATCGGACAACGATTCGGAAATACGGTCAACGTCTCGACGGCATCGAGAGCTTTTTTGAGCCACCGCTCCGCACTTATTGGCTCTAATTTCTCAACAGCAATATAACGAATGTGGTCATCCAAAGCTTGTTTAGCCTCTGATGACAAGATGACTTCGTAAATCATTTCGAAATTTTCAGACCGTACTTACCCGCAATTTCAACGAGCGCCTCTTTCATATTTTGGCCACCACCGGCATCTAATTCAGCTTCACCGCGTTCCATAGCTGCAACATTCTCGCGCAGCTGAGCCTCTGAAACTTCACCACGCGGGTCTGCAATAGGTTCATCTGCAAACGAAGCAATAAAGGCAGGAACGTCTTGATAGCCGGCCGCGCGAGCGACTGCAGACAGCTTTTGAAATTGATCATCGGACAACTGAATGTTCTGCATGGCTTGTCGCCTCAGTTCTTTTTAAAATTGACTCTACTTTTGCATTTTCGCATGAACCTGCCGTTGTGTCAAAGAACGCAACCTTGCCTAACTCCGGTTGAGTAAATTTTACCGTGTTTTTCAACAGAAGATCGCAAAGACAAGAACCCATTTAGTTTCAGCGCTTTCAGCGACTCAATCTCAAGCTTCTTCTTCCAAGCAGATATCTGAGTTGAATGAACTTTGAATTGGGATGAAAGCTCACCAAGAACCAATCGAAATTGTTTGACCTCTTTCTGCTATCGTCATTGATATCCAACGGCATTGAGGAATTGGCAAATTTCCACAAGTGACTTGCGAGTGTCCCTCATACACGGTGAGAATTAAAATGCGTGTCCATTTGTGACAATGCAAAAAAACTGGCAAACTACTTTTGCATCGGCTATGGTATTGTTGAACTCGGTCGCATTGACAACAAAGACGGACGCCAAAAAGAAATGACTGTTGCCCAAAAGCAAAACATTCCCGAGGACCAACTTCCTTGGACCGTGCGGAATTCTTACTTCGGAATATCGCTGGCATTATTGGGTTTGTCAGCGGGAGGTTTGGTCATGCAAGTAATCGATGCCTTCGTCCCGATTGCGGGAAAAGGCATCCCAGGTTGGCTGTGGCCAGTTTTTATTATTATTTGGGCTCCTGGAATCGTCGGCGTTTGCCTTGGCTACTATGCCGTCATACGCTACCCCTACCTCAGCCTCGCGATAGAATGGACGCCGACGTTAACGTCTAATCGGTGGTTGTGGATTCTGTTGGGTCTGGTTTTCTGGGCAATCGCATTGCTGTGCTCGCTCGTGTCGGTCTTAGCTGTGTTCTCTTCTCCTTTTGATATTTGGAATGTCCTTTCCAGCGGGTACTTTGCAATTGAGTGTTGGTTTTTAGGATTCTTGTTACTACGGTTCCGCGCCGATCGTCACCCAACGGTTGCCACATTTATAACGGTCACCCTTGGGATTGGCATTCTCCTGCTTCCGGCTTACCTTCCGGCACTCGTCATCGGTAACATACGGTGCCGTAAATTTTTGGCGACGTTCGATACAGCCTGAGAACGAATAAAGGTGTCAAGTATCGTTGCCTGCAGAACTGTCGTTAAGCTTGGGTTGTTTGGGAGCGTCCACAATGTGCCGGGAAGGACAAAAGGGACACCCACGGGAAGGACAAAAGGGACACCCATATTTCTTATCAAAATAGGGGGACATGCCTATTACAAACTGCCCAATCTCACATGATTGATCTCGTGCGGTAAAACTCGATGTTTCACTGCCCATATGAGTAAAGATGCTGAAAACGCATGCATGTTGAATTCCCGACGACGAAAATCTGACCGACGGTTCAGGGTTGGATTCCGGCGTGACGGTGGCTTAACTTGACCTCAGTGGTAATCTGACCCTCAATATTACTCCCCTGCTAACCGAACTGGCTGCCGACGGTGTAAGTTCGAGGTTTACGATTGTCAAGAAAGATTGCCTCTGGCGGAGCCACGGCGTGCATGGACGCCGCCGTTATGACAGGCATGGATGCCGTCGGTCGCGCAGGACAGGATGTCCGGAGAGACCGATGCGAGCTTGCGAGCACCGGGCCGTAGCAAAAGGCGCAGCGCAGGCCACGGAAGCGGCGCGCCGAACGTTGCTGCATGATCGATGCGATACGACTTGCATAGGAAACGGGCGTGAATACGAACTGCTTTACAACGGCCAAGGCCGTGACGGTGAATCTTTCTTACTTGGCCTAACTGATCCAGCGAAACTGAAGTAGAAAAGCTGGGAAGACCTTAACGACAAACCGCGAGGCAAACGCGGTGAATCGCGATGCGGTCGCGCCCCTTTCGCGGGCCATTCGTCAGATTGGCTGTTCCACAGCATATGCAATGAAAAGCCGACTCAAAGCACCTTTCACAAAATGAAACGCCGAACCTTGGCCATTTAAGGACAAGGCCCCTTATTACAAACAGTTGGTGCGACTAGCACCAAAACTCTTTAGCCCCGGATTCTCCGGGGCTTTCTTTTTACCCCTGTTCAGTCGCGCTACCGGTATGCGCTGGTGGTGCGCGCTGACATAACCCAAGAAATGATTCTCATGAATTTACCCGAACCCAAAATCTTGATTCACCAATTTCTACAAACGATGCTGATGCGCAACTGTAGCAAACGCACCGTTGGCAGCTGGGACTTCAAGCTCAACCGTTTCGTTAGTTGGCTTGATAAACGCTCGGTCAACTGCATGTCCGAAGTTACCATTGAACTAGTTGCCGCCTACCGACGGAGTCTGTTTCATTATCGCAATCCCAGAACGGGCAAGGCACTCAAGTTTGACACGCAAGCCAGTTATCTGATTCCTGTACGTCGTTGGTTCGGCTGGATGAAAATTCAGTCGTTCATCGAAGTAGACGCAAGGCATCGATCTTCCTAAATGCGACGATCGTTTACCGACGTCGGTGCTAACGTCCGACCAAGTGGAATCACTTCTCAATCAGGCCGACGTGGAAACGCATCTTGGTATCCGAGATCGTGCGATGATGGAAACGTTCTATTCCAGCGGCATCCGCTGCGGAGAATTGATTGCGTTGGACGTTTACGACGTCAACACCGACCGTGAAGTTCTCACCGTTCGTCAAGGCAAAGGAAACAAGGACCGAGTTGTTCCGATAGGAACGCGTGCGTCAACTTGGTTGAGGAAGTGGACCAGCGATGTTCGGCCTAATCTGGTGACCGAGTCATCCGCCCAGTCGTTGTTCGTATCCAAGAACGGTGCTGATCTTCGTTCACTTCAGGAGTTCTTGGGACATGCTCGATTGAATACGACTCAGATTTATACGCATGTTAGTATTCAGCGTCTTCAAGAGGTTCATCGCAAAACGCACCCTGCCAAACCAGACATCAAACCAAGCAAGTAGCGACCGGGAGCCGTTCTATTTGGAGAACTGGCTCCCTTTTTTATTGTTTACAGCTTACAATAAAGGAATGAACTAACGTCGGGCCAGCCTAATTTTGGAGGGATTGGATCGTGCAGATTGAAATATCAAACTCCGTTGCTGCAAGGCAGCTGGCTGCTCTGGCCGGCTGTAGTATCGGAGAGTATATCGACAAATTGATTGAGCAAGCGTCAGATCTTGAGGCCATTCGCGAAGGTCTCAGTGATGCTGCGGCTGGCCGGATGACACCGCTGAGAGAATTCGATCAAGAGTTTCGAAAAGAAAAAGGATTCTCACCAAAAGCAGATGCTTAGTGTTTGAAGTTCTTCTCTCTGACACTGCCAAACTCGACTTGCGGTCCAATGTTGATTGGTGGAGCGAGCAAAGATCTCAAGACCAAGCGGAGCGTTGGTACGTTTCGATCATCGAAGTAATTTACTCGTTAGAAAACAATCCTGAGCGTTGCATACCTGCAAGGGAAGCCGAACGACTCGGTATTGACTTGCAAAACCTTTGGTTCGGTTTGTCGAGCAAGCAAACTCATAGAATCTTGTTTGTCATCAATGGCAAACAAGTCAATGTTCTTCGTGTGCTTAGCACTCGTCAGAGCACGGAA
>CALKXO010000432.1 GCA_938003615.1 uncultured Pirellulaceae bacterium
CCACAGACTTGGAGCGAGTAGCGTCCAGTTGGTCTGCCGTGAAACTACTGTAGACAATCATTTGTTGACGAGCCCGAGTAACCGCTACGTTGAGCCGTCGCTCGCCGCCGTCCCGGTTTAATGCTCCAAAATTCAGACTGATCTTCGGATTTGTCGCTGTTGGGCCAAATGTAATCGAAAAGTACATCACATCCCGTTCATCGCCTTGAACGTTTTCAAGGTTTTTGACAACTGTCGGTTCGATACGCGCGTCATTAAAGAACCATTCGATCTCAGGCGATTTTCGACGAGCCGCATCGAACAAGTCCTGAATTAGCGACTGCTGCTGAATGTTGAAAGTTATCACCCCAAAAGTCAGTCGCTTTGAACTTGGCAGGTCAAGGTTTGCCTTCATGCGTCGAACAGCGTCATCAACAATTGCCTGTGCTTCCGGTTGATTGGTACGACTCTTTCCCATGTCGTAGACAGCATCGGCTACCTTCA
Organism: uncultured Pirellulaceae bacterium; assembly: GCA_938003615.1. Classification (GTDB taxonomy): domain Bacteria; phylum Planctomycetota; class Planctomycetia; order Pirellulales; family Pirellulaceae; genus Mariniblastus. The sequence continues at coordinate 484 of CALKXO010000432.1, forward strand.
CAAGCGAAACACCCTTCTCTTCATCTTCAGCCGATGGAAATGTAATCAACTCGTTTCGATAGTATTTGTAGTTCGAGAATGCAATCAGCGATTCATGCCGACTTCGGTAATGCCAGTTGAGCGTTAACTCGGGAAGCCCAGAAGCCAAGGCCTCATCAAGAATACTCTCAAGATCTTTCTCATGATCTTCCAGTTCGTCGTCGAATTCGTCGTCATCATTCTTGCCGAAGAAATTTGTCGGAGGAAGCTGTTTGGGATCGCCCACAATTACGGTCTGCTTACCGCGTGCAATAGCTCCGATCGCATCCCAAGTCGGAATCTGTGAAGCTTCGTCAAAAATGACAACATCGAATGGCTCCTGAATCGCCGGCAGGTACTGAGCGATTGAAAGCGGAGACATTAGTAAACAGGGAGCCAGTTGACGGAACGAATCAGGCATATTCACGACGACGTCGCGAATTGATTTGCTCGGACGTTTCAATTGCATTTGATGGCGTAGTGTTCCCAGTTCTGATTTTTTTGCCACCGCCTCCTGCGTTGGCAAATCGTGCGCAATTCCGCGCCGCGACTGTTGAGATGCAAGCTGTCGCGATAGGCGATCTAGCTCTTTGAATTCCTCAATTGCATTTTCATGAGATGTTGTTTCAAATTTTCGCAGTGTTGGTGTCCGGTCGACAAGTCGAGGAATAAACCAATCAGCGTACCCAGCCTCGAATCGTTTCTCCGCGTCCTCAGCTGAAATGCTCTTGGATTCGAGAAGCTCTACCAATGAACTGAGTCCGAGCGATTGCGCTTTGATCTTTGCGCCGCACCACATTGTCCAACGCTTCAAGAACGTCCGGTTTTCCAGGATTCCCGACGCCGTTTCCTGTGTTGATTGACAGACATTGGTCGTTCCTTTGCCAACGGGCATAGAGCCGGCGACTTTTGCAAAGGCCTTCACTGCACTGTAAAAGCGACTTAACTTTTTCAAGTAGTCGGTGGCACTCCCAAACAGCTCTGCTTTGCCGGACTTGCCATTGATGAACGGATGGATTGCTTGAGAAATCGAGTTGACCGAATCGTTGGCAGCCCCAGCCTCCCTTATCGCAGCACGGAGTTTCTTGGCCAACTCAATTTGCTGACCAAGACTTGAAATATCGGATTCAACGCCGCTCCAATGCCTCGACTCACCATCAAGAATGTTTTGCGCTAAGGATTCCAAGGACTCCCGAAGCTGGCGGATTGCTTTGAGATCGGTTCCGGGATCCACCGCTGGCGAACTGATATCGGCATAGCTCTTTAGCAATCGCTGAACTTTCCGTTTTGCGAACCATGACAGAGGCCAAAACTTTGCGTTAGCGTCTCGCCACTGCAGATCCAACTCGTCAACCGGAATCTCGTTCAGACTTTCATCGTAGCTGCCCTGAATCGTGTCACGCGCCAGACCAATAACCTCAACTTCGGACTTGAGTGACTCAAGCGCCTCAGGAAAGTGAGAGAACTGCTTATGGAACAGCAATCGAACGTCTTCATTTACGGATTCAAGAAGCGCCTTCGCAAGCAGTTTCAAATTATCGAGCTGGGAAACGGACGAATCTTTCAATTCCGAAGTCCCAATCAAACTTGCGAATCTCCCAAGCGCCGACTCCAATTCGTTCGAGGTTGACTGGAGTTTTTCAGATGCTGAAACAAGCTCACCTTCCCACTTCAATGACCATTCAGTTGCCTTGATGACGGGTAGCGATCTGGCGTCGCCTACAGCTTCAATGCTAACGGCCAAGTCTTTCGCCGTGCCGAGCAGCTTTTCGTAGGTCACCTTGTCGTGACGCACCGAGTCAGGCCAGTCGAACTTCGGTTTCACCTCGTCTGTGGACAGCGACGAAATGCCAAACGCTCGATATGCCGTCCAGCCGTTGGGCTGAACAGTGTGAATGGCAGCTACATAGTCGTTTAGTGTGTCACGGCGAATCTTTAATCGGTCGCTGACTGACACCCAGTCATTGTTCTTTACGCGTCGATTGTTCTTCCAGTTTTGCTCTAGTTGCGAGAGAAATTTCTTTCGCTCCGCCTTGTTACTGTGCAACTCGACACAACAATCTCCCAACCCGTTATGACAAAGACGGCGATGAACAACATCGAGCGCGGCCGTCTTCTCGGCCACGAAAAGAACTGTTTTCCCATTTGCCAAACATTGGGCAATCATGTTTGCAATAGTTTGGCTCTTTCCAGTCCCCGGAGGCCCAATCAATACGAGGTCTTTCCCTTCCGCCACAGCCATGACCGCTGCCAATTGGGACGAGTCTGCATCCAACGGGTGGAAGATTTCATTCGGATGATAGTGGTGATCAATGTCCCGAGGTCGAGGCATAACCCCACCGCCTGAGTCGAACCCTTTGTCAGGATTGTCCAACAGGTGCCTAACAACACGATTGTTTTTCAATTGATCCGTACGATCCACAAGGTCGCGCCACAACAAGTATTTGGCAAACGAGAAACGCCCCAAGGCGCACTCATCGACGACCTCGAACCCAGTCATGTCACGCACGTGCGCCCGGACTTGCGAGAGAATCAATGGCACATCGACGCCATTTTCATCGGTTGGTAGGTTTGATTCAAAGACAGAAAGGTCTTTACCGAAATCCTGTTTCAGGAGTTGTAACAAAGTCGCATTAAAATGAGTTTCGTCTTCGTGCATCCGGAGGTAGAAGGGTGACTGACTGCTTTTGCGAGTCAACTTGACCGGGATCAACAGAAGTGGAGCTCGGTAGGTTTTCTTGTCGCTCGCCTTCTTACGCCAACGGAGAAAACCAACGCCCAGAAACAAAGTGTTGGATCCTCCTTCTGCCAGATCGTTTCGTACAGCTCGAAAAATTGTCGTCAGCCGTTTATCAAGTTGATCAGTGGAAAGAACACATGCTACTTCTTTCCGCGCGAGGGCTTGGCTTGCAAACTCGATGTCGATGTCTCGATTGGTCTTCTGTCGATGAAGCTCTGGGTCACGGTCACCAATCGGGTTTTGGTCAGGTAAGGAGATCAAACGTAGTCGTTTGTCGGCCGCCAACATGTCTTCGAGCTGCGCAACATCGTTACAAACGATAGGAATGGTCTGTTGAGTCGGCTTGAAGTTCAACAATTTGTTGCGGAGCGTCAGATCCAGAAGCTTACGTTGCCACCGATCGATTCGACCTCTTGAGGTTGTCGGCTTCTCATCGACGACCGTTCCCGGCAACTGGGCAAGTTCCGGCGGGGCTGCCAACGGTAGAAATTCAGCGTTGACTTCACCTGAGCCCTCCGCTGTGTCGTCATTATCTTTTACTCGGTGCGATGCCAGTGGAACAATCTGCGCCATCCGGGCTCGCGCAA
>CALKXO010000433.1 GCA_938003615.1 uncultured Pirellulaceae bacterium
CATTGTGATTGATTGCCAAGTAAATCCATAGGGATCTAGTTTGAATAGTGTTCGAGCAGAAAGCGTGGAGGCGTAGTTGATCGCCGGCACAAAAAGCAACAGGCCAATGGCTCTGCGTTGGACGCGCGTGAGACGAGGCAGCGTTTGCTTGCCAAATAGAATCATCGCCAGCCAAGGGACCGTAACTAACAAACAATCGTAGGAGTGATGGTAGAGTCCGACGAGTAAAGCCAGAATGCCGATGAAGGCAGAGAGTCCTGTCGCTGATGAGTTGTGTTCGTCAATTGAGATTTTTCGAATAAGGAGTCCCGGCGGGATCAACAACACTACCATCGCGGCAAGGTAAATACTTTTGTCGGGGTTCCAGTCGATGGCTTTCGCGAACATTCCAACCAGATCAACCCGAGTCCAAGTGTTAATTGGAAATTCGGTTACGTCATTCTGAAACGCATTTTGTCCATGCTGGATTGTCTCAATCACGTGGCGGTAACTTGAGTCCATCGCCAGCCAAGACAAACCTGCGAAGGCGACTGCGCCCGAGAGTAGAATGCCAATGACCGCCGCCTTGTGATTTCGGCGGAATGCTAGAATGATCAACAACGGAATGATATAGGTAGGCTTTGCCGATGCCAGCAAAATTCCGATTCCGCTTAGCCACGGGTTTTTCTTCCCGTATTGAAACGCCATCAGTGTCCCAATCACCAACAGCGGCGTGAAGTAACCCGTGAATAACGTAATATGCCCGGCTCGGCTAAAGATTAAGAACCCGAATACTGCCAGCCACCAGCCACGGTCTACTTTTCGTCCTGCATAGCTAAAGACTTGTTTTGCGATCCAGCCGATCATGGCAAGGTTCGCCATGCATAGTAACACGTCGGCAACGTGCATGGGCAGCATCGCCAGTGGCCACATGATGAAGAAAATTACCGGCGAAAAGGGCGCGCTGGGACGCGACACCAGAAGGTCTTTGCTTTCTTGGCTCTCATAGGGACTCAAACCGCGGCTAAATGTCTTCGAGTAAACGTACATCGAGTGAAAATCACTCAGCCCTTTCGCGGACCAATCGAATTCAACTGTTAGCGTAGAGTAGTTTTTGTAAGCGCGTCCGAATGCGAATGCGACGCCCAACAATATGGACAATGTTGCTAGGGTGGCGAACCACTTGGAATTCGTGATGTTTCCAAATGGAAGAGCGTTAGCTTTTTGATCAGAACTGTTCATGAGAAATTCAAAAAAGTGTCTGCCAGATTATGCAGCAAAACCTGCGTTAGTGGTTTGTCAGGAATGAAAATTAGTGTTGGCGCCGGTTGCCTGCAAGTCACATTTCGAGAGTGCCCTTCATCGGTTCAACGCCACCGTGGCTAGCGCCAAAACGGCTAACCGATTAATCTGCTTTGGAGCGTTGAATTGCTCTTCAACCGGTTAGCCGTTTGTGCGCTAGCGCCGGCTCCTTCACCGCATGTTTTCCTTCTGGCCAAGTTAAAGTGAGCGCCATTAGGCGCAAGCCCTCCGGTTTGGAGAACCCTAGCATTTGTTCTAGACAGGCCACTAGGATTCTATGTCATAAGACTACTTAGCTACGACGCCTACCTACGGGCATGGCAGCCATGTGCGTCGACGTCTACTTGATTGCCGCGGTTGCCACGGTTGCCACGGTTGCAGATCGCTCTAATTCAGCTTTTAACACCGTGTCCATCGCCTCTTCCGCGATGGTGATTGTCTCGTTGACATTCAGATTGCCGCGTAAAATGTACGATGAATTGACGTAGAACAATCCCTCGACCGAAGACTTCATTGGCGGCAGTAGTTGGCTGTAATTCAGCGTCGGTATCGCCATTACGCTTCGGACACGTGAAATGTTAAACGCCTCGACATTGGATCGGTCAAAGTCCGAGTACATGGTTTCTAGAGCTGATAGGAAGCTTTCTTGAATCTCTTCATCAGACTTGTCGAACAACTCGTGGTTAGAAGGTGCATATTTGGGCAAGTAAACCAGTGAACGTCCACCGAATTCGTCGGTGTCGACGATCGTTGTCATTTCAATCACGGCCGTCATGGGCACCCAAGTGTCGGTGATGTTGGTCACGTAGTAGGGCGAGATCGGTTTCTTCAACAGCAGCGAAGCACAAACAATTCCTAGGTATTCAACTTTGTCAAAACGCTCCTGCTCATCGGCGCTAATGTCCTCACAGACCCGACTCATGATCGAGTTTGGAGTGGTCATGATCACGCGATCAAAGGTCTCGCTTTGGCGTCCTTGAAAGTCTATTTGGAAGCGACCGTCTTCCTGCTTTTTAACTTTGTTGATTGGATGGTCGACACGGATGTCAACGTTTAACTCCTCCAACAAATCCGACATGCGGTTGATGATGCTGCGATAGCCACCTTCCACATAGCCAAACATCTCCTTCTTAAGCCCCGTACGGCGAGCCTTGTACATGCGGCTGATGTGAGCCCAGATAAAAGAAGCTGCCGTGCGATGGTAACTTTCACCAAGCTTCGCCTTCAGCAGAGGCTCCCAGATCTTCTTGAAAGTGCCCTTGCCCGACCAGCGACTGAGCCAATCGGCGACCTTGACTTTTTCGAGTCGTTTCCAGTTCTTGATTTTCGACGCGTAAAAAATCGTTCCGCCAAGACGAAGTTTCTCAATAAGATTTAGTG
>CALKXO010000434.1 GCA_938003615.1 uncultured Pirellulaceae bacterium
AGAATTGCCAGTTGGTCGCCTCGGTTCATCTCCAGCGAGACACCATCGAGAATCTGTAACTTCCCCGCAGCGGTGTCGAAGTGCTTGACGATCTCAGAGGCGACGAAGTCTGCCATAGGATGATGCTATTGGGTGAACAGAATGGGAATGTCGTGGAGCGCTGTATGTCCACACTACGAATGATCTGAGTTTAGCAGCGCCACGCATCCTAGGCCATAGAACGAGTACTCTACATCGTGGGCGTCATCCCAAGCCGCAGCCTGAAAACCGCCGGTGGGAAGCTTCATAGACTCTACGAACTTGGCATATAAGTCGATATCCAGTTCGTCGAATGAATCCAAGTCGCACAGCGTCAAGCCAGTGGTGAAGGAGCTGAGCAAGTCGGCGATCGGAATCCGTGTATTGGCACGGATACCGCCTTCGTCGGTCTGCATCTCACACAGATAGTCCAACGTCAGTTCTTTCGTTTCCGCATTTAGATAATCGGCAAACGGGCGTGCCGTTTGATCGGAGATGATTTTCAGGGTCGCAACCGCGGCGGCTGAGGGGTTGGTTCCTGCCCGTTTACTAGCCCGGATTTCTCGCCAACCTCCCTCGGGGTCGCGCTGAGATTCTAAAAACGCAACGATGTTTTCAGGTTGCTCGATAGGACGCTCCAACAATTGCATCACCAAGACCACCAAGAATGTGTGGTAGGTACTGCCGGCATGTCCCTCGGGCGCTTTTGCATATCCGCCGTCTTCTCTACGAAGTGATTCAAGGAAAGTGGCAACATGATCGCGCCAGTCAGAATTTGATTCTGAAAACACGTCGATGCCCGAGCTAACCTTCAACAAATTAGCAGCGTAGAATAGAGAGAAGAAATCAACGATCGTCTGCTGCTGAGTCAATTGCTGCCGAAGGAAACCGGCGACTCTTTCAGCAGGATCGCCATATAGCTCTCCAAGTATCGACAACGCTCTCAGACCAAAGGCCGTGTAGTACAGATCGCTGCCGCCCATGCGCCCGGCGAAGCCACCGTCTTCTCTTTGCGCCGACAGAAAATAATCCGTGTGCAATTGGCGAGTCAATTCTGGCAACCGGCCCAGTCCCTCGGCCAGTCGAACGGTCAGTTGCTGAAGGTAGATGGACATGCTGGGTATTCAAAAACGTAGAACAAGCGTCCCGGTTGTCACAATCAGAAATCGCAAGCGGGACGCTTGCACTACGAAGTCAAAATCAGTTTTCACAAGCGGAACGCTTGCACTACGAAATGACAAAAGGTGAAATGGCGTCGACGAACGATGGCGGGATGGCAATCGATTCAGGTTTCTTGCCGTGACTGTCGTGGGAAAACAGACAGCACACCGCCGTCATTTTCCCGTCCGCGATTTGAGTTTCGTCGCGATAGAAATCAAAGGCGTAAGTCACGCTTTTGGTGCCAATGTTTTCGACCGTCACACGTATGTCGATCAGCTCCTCAAACTTAATCGCTACACGATAGCTGCACTGAGCGTTGACGCGTGGCCAACTGATTTGTTTTCCATCGGCCTCGCAGGTCACCCCCATGCCCACCGAACGCAAAAAATCGTGTTCAGCCTGCTCCATATAGGCAAAGAAATTGGAGAAGTGAACGATGCCTGCCATGTCGGTTTCGCGGAACTCGATTCTTCTGCGGAAAGTGTAGACTTGCGACATGAATTCTTGCGTGTCCCAAAGACACGACCCAAAAGGATAGGAGAGTATTGAATGTTAGCCGGGCTTAGGGCAAAAGAAAATGCAGCCACCACGAAGGCACTGCATTTTCGATGTTCAGATTTTCGGTCGGCATCAGTCGCCAACGTAAGGCAGCAACGCCATAAAGCGCGCGCGTTTGATTGAATCAGATACCGCATGCTGACTGACGGCAGTACAACCTGTCTTGCGGCGGCCAACGATGCGACTGTGGCGGTTAACCAGCTTCTTCAACAATTCGACGTCCTTGTAATCGACATACATTGGACGAGGACGCTCGCCGTCAACGAACAAAGGATCTTTACGGACGGTTTTTGTTTTGGCTTTTGCTTTGCGACGTGTAGGTCGTTTTTTGAACGGTGGCACTGCTTTTACTCTCTTACCAACAAATATGTATTTCTGAGGCCCGTTTAAGAACGGGTAATCCTCGCCATCAAAAGGCTCTAGCTTCGCTCCTTTTCGGAGCCCCACATTATGCCAATTGGTCGTCAGAACACAATAGAAAATTAACTCAGGCCCGGCCAAACCGACGTTTTGGGCGTCTTTTCTGTGATTTCGGCCGGATTGTTAGTAAAAACCGCCAGCAATGTCCAACGAAGTATAGGCAATTCAATCAATTTCATTTGCTTCGACAAGCTCCAGACCCTAATCATTCATCTATGGATTTTGATTCTCCAACTCGATTTTCAATTTGACGCAACCAGTGTGTGCTGAGGAACTGGTTCTGAGTCGTTTTGCTGATTCTGGTGTTGATGTCATCACCATTTCAGTTCTCGCTGGCGAGTTGCATTTGCCCACAGGGCCAACGTTGCTCGATGGTCGACGCTTGCCGGTGCTGTAATGTGGTGACAAAGTGTTGTTGTGCGAGAACTGTCAATGCAACTGCTTCGGTGACACTTGCAGTTGTGAAACTTGCTGCTGCACCGGAGCGGCAGACTGCGATTGCGGTGAGGGACAAATTAATCTCTCCACTGAATTGCATTGAGATAAAAATTTGGCGGCACAGGTTTCGGCTTGTGCCGCTTTTTCGTTGGCGTCTTTCATCATTGACGGGTTGGAAGCTTTTTCCAAAGTGGTTCGTCAAAGTGGTTCACTTGACACCAGCGCGACGCCACTACTTACCCAACGACTTCGACACGTCTGTTTGGTAGGCTGAAATCGCCGGATAGATACCCACCAAAATGGCCAGCAGAATCATACCGGGGACAACGAGAAACTCCGGCGAGATGGCCCATTCCATCGCCCAGTTCGGCAAGAATTGTCCGCCCCAGAAATTGGCCAGAGGGATCTTCGGTGCGAAGTCAAAGAAGCCAACTTGCACGTTCGTTCGGTCTTCAATGAGAGGGCCAAGTGCTGCGTTGAGTCCATGACCGGCGGCCCAGCCCAACAGGCCCGCCAATAATGCCATCAACATTGCTTCGCACAGCATGATCCCCATTACTTTTTGTCGACTGGCGCCGAGTGCTCGGATGACGGCAATTTCATGGCGGCGCTGCGACATAGAATTATAGATGCCGACCAAAATCCCGATCGCCGAGACCACGCAGATCATTAGCGTTAGCGCCAACAACACCCAGCGAATTGGATCAACGAACGACGAGAACAACGAAGTCACGGTCATCACCGGGTTGATCGCCTGCGCCGCCTTCTGTGCTTTTTCAGGTCGAAAAGGTGACCAGTCTAGTGTCGTTTCCAACCCGCCCTCGTTGATCACCGCCGGCAGAATAAAGCCAACGGTATCGGTGCCGTCGTCGGCGACAATCGTCCTGACAAGAATGGACGTAACCTCCCGTTTCTCCAATTGCAGCGGCTCGAGCCAGCGCGAACCGGAGCGGTTGTCCGCATCCACCTGACTCATCTGATCGACAGCACCAGCAATCGTACTTTCAGGATCCGCATTGGCGTCCGCGGCTCCTTCGAATTCCTCGAATTCTTCACGTGCTTTTCTTTCTCGGGCAGCGGCCGCTTTTCCAAGCACTGAATCATCTTCGAGTGTCTTAGCGTGGCCTTCCATCAGGAAGAAGCCTTCCATGTTTAGGAACAAGGCGCGATCGTTGGCGGTTCCGGTACGTTCAAGGATGCCGACGATATGAAAATCGGTTTCGTGGATATGAGAATCAGGCGCGTTGGGATCACCGTGCGTCGGTTGGAGCGTGTCGCCAATCTTCAGCCCCGATTTGCGAGCCACGGTTTCACCGATGACAGCCTCATAATGGCCGTGCTCTTGATTGAACTCTTCGAAGCAACGTCCTTGAGAAAACGCGAACTTCTTTTCGGGATCAATCGAGATCACCATCTTGGTGAAGAAATCCGGTTTGGTTGCCACGCATCTGTAGGCAGCGCCGGTTTGCTCGTCGACCCAGAAATCTCCCAAGTTGATTGGCACCGCCGTATGAGTCCAACCGTCATGCAGTCCTCCGCTATTTACGCCGATCCGCGATTCTTGTTGAAGGACAAAGCTCTGCTCAAACACAGCATCGAGTAAAGACGGAGTCTCTTGGCTGGAACCACCGGAGGCAAGTTTTAGCGCGGACGATTCGTGCTCGTACGCCGCCCAAGCAATCGAGTTCTTCAGTTCTCGATTACGCGTTTGCTGATCGCAGAAAGCTAGGTAGTACTCGTAGGGAACGTTCTCGACGGGCGATGCCAAATAATAAACCGAACTGAACGCAAGTTGCAGTTCGCCGCCACGCGCTCCAACAAGAATGTTGTAGCCGAAATTGCTATTGTCGTTGAAGGCGCGCGATACCATTCCATGAACGGTCAACACGGTGACGACCATCATCACGCCAAGTGCCATCGAAATGATCGTCAACAGTGAGCCAAGGCCACGATGCTGAATGCTCCGCCAAGCGATCTTGAAAACGTTCATGCTTGCTCCTCCGACTGATCGCTGGCGTCTGCCGTGCCTTGAGCACCGGCGGCCACCGCAGAACGCGCATCACGCACGACCAAGTTCAAATCCTCCAATTGGACGATTCGGTCAAATTGTTTGGCAACCTCCATAGAATGCGTCACCAGTAGCACTGAAATGTTTTCCTTGCGACAGTTGGCGCGGATCAAATCGACTACGTTTTGCTGGTTCTGCGGATCGACGTTTGCCGTCGGTTCATCGGCCAGCAGCAATTTGGGTTCGTTGGCCAACGCTCGGGCGACAGCCACTCGTTGGCGTTCGCCGACCGAAAGCTGCTGTGGTTTATTTCCCAACCGATGCCCTAGGCCGACTTCATTGAGCAACGTGTTGGCGCGGGCGGGATCGATTTTCTTTTTGGCGAACGTCATCCCCAACAGCACATTTTCCAATGCCGAAAATCCATCGAGGAGATTAAACGTCTGGAAAACGTACCCCAGTTTATCGGCGCGAATCCGATCGCGTACCGCTTCGGAATATTTGGTCAGTTCGACGCCGTCGAGTACGACTTTTCCGGAGTCGGGTTTGGTCAGCCCCGCAATAATGTGCAGTAGAGTCGTCTTACCGCATCCGCTGGGCCCCAACAAAACCACTTGCTCGCCCGGTTCGACGCGGAACTCCGGCACATCCAGAATCGGAACGCGCGGTCCCTCAGGCTGAAGAAAACTCTTCTTGATGTTGGCGAGTTCCAGCATGCGTTAAGCAAACAACGTGGGTGGTGAGTTGGGACGATCAAATAAAACAAGACAACAATATAAGCATATCGAGCCGCTTGGGGATACGAGTTCGGGAATCACTGGTTCGCACGTTCTTTGAAATTTGGTGATTGGGGTAAATTAGTTCGAGGCGTTCGCGAACGTAAGACGTCGTCAACGACCGTTTGGCTTTCGTGAAGGACGATTGAAAAAGCCCCGGCATTGCAAGGGAGTGCCGGGGCCAGCATGTTGGCGTTTCATTAAAGTGGAGTAGGTCTTAGCTTTTGACCGCAGCCGGTTTTGCAGAGTTCATTTCAATCTCGTAGCCTTCGCGGTATTTACGCTTGAGCATGGAATTGGCAGCACTGTCACCGACAATTTGCTCAGTCTTGTCGTCCCACTTGATACCACGGCCAAGACGGGCCGCAATTCCCGTTAGATGACAGATGTTTAGCATTCTCATGTGGGAATGCACATCTGAAATCGGCTCCTTGCGCTCATCGACGCACTTGAGGAAGTTGGCCCAGTGCCCCTTGCGTTCCCCCTCGATTAGATCGAACCCTTTATAAACTTCTTTGACGGCGTCTTCGGGTAGTGGGTTTGTCGCCAAATCTTCGACGGGTTTGCCCACCAGTTTTTTTCGATTGACAAAAATCCTGCCTTTATCGCCTTCGATCAAAACACCGTTATCGGTGTCGTTGCGAATCACCAATTCCGCCCCGCCGGCGAATTTCACCGTGAAGTTAAAACTGGTCGCCGTGTTGTAGCGGTCGGTTTGCTGAGGCACACCGTTTTTGTATTCGACCGGATGTTTGGCATTTCCATCAATGGAGACCACTGCATTGCTCTGGCCGTTGGCTTCTAAAGCCCATGCCGCAATGTCAACGTGGTGAGCCCCCCAATCGGTCAGTTTTCCACCGGAGTACTCGTACCACCAGCGGAACTCGTAGTGGCCATTGGTCGGGTCGCGCTGCCACTTCTTCTTATTTTTCTTCTCCGCCCAGCGGTATTGAGCCGCAGGAGCAGGCCCCAACCAACGATCCCAATCGAGCCCTTTGGGGACGTCCACGACCGGAATCCCGGGACTTGCTGGCGCCCCACCAATGGCAGCCGACATACGTTTGATCTTACCAACGCGTCCTTGTTTGACCAGCGCGATCGCTTTGGTAAAGAGATTGAAGGTGCTGCGTTGTTGGGTGCCAACCTGCACCACGCGTCCCGTTTCTTCTTGAACCCGACGGATCAACTTGCCTTCATCGACTGTCAGCGTCAGTGGTTTTTCGCAGTAGATATCCTTGCCGGCCAACATGGCTTCGATGACGGGTTTAGTATGCCAATGGTCGGGCGTTGCGATGTGGACAACCTTGATGTCATCGCGTTCAAGGATCTTTCGGTAGTCGTCATAAATGTCTGCTTTGCCACCGCTAAGTTGCTTGTTGGCTGATTGCTGGCGATTCTGGTCCGCGTCAGCAATCGCAACCACGTCCACCCATTGAGAGGCGGCCCTCATGTTGCCACAGCCCATTCCTCCAGCGCCGATCAGGCCAATCGGCACGCGGTCATTTTTACTTTCGGTCGCAAATGCCATCCCCGGTTTGGCCGAAAAGAAGTACGGCATCGAAACGCCAGCCGCAACGACGGACGACGACTTCAAAAACTGACGACGGCTATTGTGGTTCGAACTCAAAAGGATCTCCTCGATTTTTCACAGCAGGAATGAAGGCAACGCCTCGGAAGTGTGCGTTCGGCCTTACACTTATATACCCATTCAATGAGTTAAGTTCCTTGGTAATCACGCCTGGAAGCAAAATATTCCACCTTTTAGGGTCGTTCAAAGAAGAGCCGCCAAGAAACACAATTATCAGGACAAGGGGTCGCCACTGGAGCTGCCGGCCTCTAACGACGATTCGCGGATTTCATTTGGCGGGCCATCTCGCGCTTGGCGTCTGCCTGTTTGTTTGACTCGCGCTTATCATGGATTTTTTTTCCCCGGCAAACTCCGACAAGCACCTTCACGAGCCCGCGTGCATTAAAGTACATCGCCAGCGGCACAAGTGTCATCCCTTGCGTCAGCGATTTTTCCGAAAGCTTTTCTAGCTCTTTACGGTGGACCATCAATTTCCTCGAGCGTCGAGGCTTGTGATTCCAGAAACTAGCTTGACGGTACTCGGCAATGTCAGCACCAATAAGCCACAGTTCGCCTTTTTCGACGCGCACGTAGGCCTCGTTAAGCGAGATGTTGCCTTCTCTCAGGCTTTTGACTTCGCTGCCAATTAAGACGACTCCGCATTCAACTTGCTGAGTGATCTCGTACTTATGGCGAGCCTTGCGATTCTCGGTGATCTTTTTTGAACCGTCAGCTGGCTTCTTTTTGTCGGCAGCTTTCTTCTTGTTTTTTTTCTTTGCGGCCATGGTGAAGATAATAGCCCAACCCCGGTGTCTGAATAATGGGCGTGACCCTAAATGAGAAGGATTGGACCATTTTTTTATGCCACAAATATATTGCCCATGCCCGCATCGGCCAGATTCACCCTAGTCCCTTCCATGGCCGAACTTTACAATTAAGGGGCAGAACCGCGACCCAAACAGCCCCAATCATTTCGCGCCAACAAGCGCTGAACAACTTATGAGCCAGACTTCCTCCCGGCCTTCAAATTCACTTCCTGTCATCGGCGCATCGGCGGCACCCGACCAAGCTTCAGGAGCCTGTGGCGGTGGCTCATGTGGTGGCGGGGGAGGGTTCAATGTGGTCGCTTTAGAAGCCGAACCCTCGCAGCGGTTGCCCAAATGGCTTAAACGTAATATCCCCAAAGGCAACAACGTTGGCCACACGACGGAGTTGCTCAGTGAACTGAAATTGGAAACGGTCTGCGACAACGCGCGATGCCCCAACCGTATGGAATGTTACTCGCAAAACACGGCGACCTTTATGGTGCTAGGAAACGTTTGCACGCGCCCATGCGGATTCTGTGCCGTTAGCCGTGGGAAACCCGAAGCTTTGGAACTGGATGAACCTCAACGTTTGGCCGAAGCATCGCTCCGACTGGGATTAAAACATGTGGTAATTACATCAGTCACGCGCGACGACCTGCCCGATGGAGGAGCCGAGCACTTCTACCAATGTATTAAAGCCGTTCGAGAGAAAACGGGAGCGTCAGTGGAAGTTTTGACGCCAGACTTTATTCATACCCCGGAAGGACTGGGTCGTGTAATTGAGGCTAAACCAGAAGTCTTTAACCACAATACAGAAACCGTCCCACGGCTTTATCGCCGGGTTCGGGGGCCAAAATCGGATTATAAATGGACGCTGGAACTGCTGCGACGTGTTAAAGAAAAGGATCCAAGCATCAAGACCAAAAGCGGATTGATGCTAGGGCTGGGTGAGACTCATGAAGAGATTTTTGAAGTCCTTGCCGATCTGCGCGACGTGGGTTGTGACTTTCTGACGTTGGGGCAGTACCTAAAACCGTCCACCGATCGGTACTTACCCGTTGTCCGATTTGTAACGCCCGATGAGTTTGATTGGCTGGGCGAATCGGCCGAGAAGTTGGGCTTCAAAAAAGTCGCCAGCGGTCCATTCGTTCGCAGTAGCTACCACGCCCGAGACATGGCGGAAACCGAGTAAAAATCTTTGTCATCGGGGAATTGCCTGACGCGTTTGGCTCGTTTTTCCCGCCATGGCTGCTTTAATCGTTCTCTTGGTTTCCGACAGCCAGCCGACAGGTCACAAGATAAAAACGGCCCTCCGCGCGAATCAACCTAACTTTCACGGATTTCCCAATGAGCTCGTCTCCGGATCCATCTAACCCTCCAGAAAACCAACATCAGCAGGGCTCTGCCGCTACCGAAGCGATTTTGGTCAATGGCCAATCGATGTCGTTTGCTGGTGGAACCGTAAGTGACCTATTAAAGGCGTTAAGCATCACAACGCGCGCGATCGCCGTGGAATTGAATCAGGAAATTGTTCCAGCAGACCAGCACCATACCACCAAAATTTCTCCTGGCGATAAGCTAGAAGTCGTCACGCTTGTTGGAGGCGGATAACCATGGACCAGCAACCTCAATTCTCCAAGACGCTCAAGGCAACCTTACCGATTTCGGAAAATTCACCCATTCCGCCGCTTCGCATCGGCAGCCACACGTTAAATAGCCGGCTGATTCTTGGATCTGGCCGCTATGATTCTTTCGAAACGATGCAACAGTCACTGACCACTTCAGGCAGTGATTGTGTCACGATCGCCGTTCGTCAGGAAAAACTTCACGACAGCTCGGGACGCAACATCATTGATTTTATTGATCTCGATCGATTTACATTGTTGCCCAATACGGCCGGATGCTACGATGCCGACACAGCCGTTCGTTGTGCGAAGATGGGACGCGAGATCCTCAAACGGCTTGAAAATCCCGGAGCTAACTGGGTGAAATTGGAAGTCTTGGGAGACAGCCGCACGCTGCTGCCCGACCCAATCGAATCTCTCAAGGCCACTGAGAGACTTACCGCGGACGGGTTTGAGGTCCTTTGCTACACCAGCGACGACCCAATTGTCGCGCGAAGACTAAAAGATTCTGGTGCTGCTGCGGTAATGCCCGCCGGAAGCCCAATTGGTTCAGGCTTGGGCATCGCCAACCCCAACCATCTAGCGATCATCCGTGACGATCTGAAACGTGACGACCCGGACTATCCTCTGGTGGTCGACGCTGGCGTCGGAACTGCTAGCGACGCGGCAATCGCCATGGAATTGGGCTTCGACGCAGTTTTACTCAACACGGCTGTCGCGCACGCCAAGAATCCGATTCTAATGGCTGAAGCGATGAATCTGGCGGTGCGATCGGGCTGGCTGGCTCGAAGAAGCGGTAGAATCGGCAAATCACGGTATGGGTCAGCTAGTAGTCCGGAGATCGGAGTGATCTCCGAACGCCAAACACGACCATAGCGGAACATTCACCCCCATTAAAGACTGCAAGCCCGGCAAAATAGAACACATAGGCAGCATGGGGCCATTTTAGCTAATTTTGAATTTAAGGACCAAATTTCTTGACGAAATGCAAGTTGTTATGTATATATAGTAATCCAGTTTCGTCGAAACTCCGTTTAGGCGATAACTGTATGTCTAGTTAACAACCTAAAGTTCAGCAGCCTTGTTTTAGAGAAGCTTAAATGAAAAATAAATGGAAATCACTTCGCTTGGGAGCGATGCTCTTCGCTCTCCCAGTTGTTGCCACTGCGGCGGCATCAGCGAACCAATGGATGATCGAAAACGCTCCAATTGCTGTGTCTTCAGACATTGCAGCTACTTTTGATTCAATCAACGCAAAACGTAACCACACCATCTCTCTTAACGAGAGTGGAAACGTGGAAGGACGTCTTGCAACTATCGAGACTGGTTCAAAAGCCAATGGTCTCTCTGATCTGCAGGTCTTCCTGATTCGTGACGGTAAAGTCCAGCACGAAGCAACGACGGACGCTGATGGCCTGTTTTCTCTCGATGCAGTTAAGTCAGGCGTTTACTCGTTTGTCGCAACTGGCGAGAACGGATTCGCAGCTTATGGAGTTCGTGTTGTAGAGAATACTGGCGACGATTCGCTTAACTTAATTGAAGCGGCCGCTGTTTCACCACAGACTGCTGTTGTGAAGCAATTGCTCGGTGGCAAACTGCCTTCGAAAGTCGCGACTGCTGTTCTTGATAATGCAACTGTTTCTGAGGTTGCTTCCAACGTTGTTGGATCAAACAAAGTAACCATCAAGGATGGCACTTTGGTAGGACACGTAATTCCGATGCTGGGTGAAGTATCTGCAGCAAAAGGAACTTCGGTTTACATCATTAAGGACAATCAACAAATTGCCGAAGCCGTCACAGATGCTTCTGGTAGCTTCAGTGTTAGCGATATTGAGCCTGGCGTATACGACTTTGTCGCAGCAGGCCCAACAGGTTTTGCAGCGGTTAGCTTCGAAGCAGTTCCTGCAGTCGACACTGCTGCCGTTGCAGTAGACACAGACGAAATTCCAGTTGCATTGGTTTCTTACCAAGACGCTGGGTACGATGCTTCAGGTTCACTTGACGTTTGCACAACTTGCCAAGGTGACGGCGGATTCGTCAGTGACCAAATGTCTTACAGTGGCGAAGAGTACGTTGCTGATTACGGCGATTCCGCTCCAATCGAATACGCTGGCGAGTCAGTCGGTTGCGGATGTGCATCTGGCGGAAGCTGTGGTGCAGCCGAGAACTTTAGCAGCTTCAACTCTTGCAACTCATGTAACTCTTGCTGTAAAGGTGGACGCCGTGGCCTCTTCGGTGGTAACGGCGGCGGACTTTTCGGTGGCAGCGGCGGTGGCGGATTGCTCGGTGGCAGCGGTGGACTGCTCGGTGGCAGCGGTGGACTGCTTGGCGGTCGCTTGGCTCGCTTGGCTCTGCTCGGTGGTGTTGCTGCTGCAGTAGCAATCGATGACGATGAGAGCTCTCCTTCTTCAACCAGCCCCTAGAATTTTGGCGATTGAAAACTAGACAGATTAGCTCGTCCAGCAAAAGCTGGACGAGCTTTTTTTATGCGCTGCCGCATTTGAAGATGTGTATTGCAGGCCTCCCGACAATCAAGATATCATGAAGGCTCTTACGGGTCGCCAACGATGAACCGTCGCTAGAAGGAGTTGCGGCCCAAATACAGAACCCTCGCTCGTTCTTTCTGCAGCACCATGCAATCTCGAAAACTTCAGAAGCTAATTCAGCAACGACAACTTCCGCCTCCCGCGCGCAAGGAAAAACAAGCGGCAGTTTATCAATTCGTTCTACGGAACTCAGCCAACATCAACGACGGTCACTTCCGCACTATTTCTAACGCCGACCTTGGCCTGTTGTTCCAGATTACTGACGAGCACTTTTTTGACGGTATGCTCGGTAGTCTTTGCGAGCAGGCCTCCAGCCGCCCGTTGGCCTTCCGACTTTCAACACGTATGACATCGACCGGTGGCATGACCACCATGCAACAAGACCGCCAGCGGAGAGCGCTGCCTGAATTCGAAATTGCGATCGCAACGACGCCTCTATTCGATACGTTCCGCGTCGCAGGAGACGCAGAGGTAGGCGGTCTGGTGTGCCACAACAGGCTCGAAGCACTACAACGCATCATGGAACATGAAATGCTCCACTTGGCCGAGCTACTCCTCTTTCGCGATTCAAATTGCTCTGCAGCCCCATTCAGAAATTCTGCCCGCCGGCTTTTCGGTCATACCGAATCCAACCACAGGCTGCTTACGCCCAAAGACGTTGCCCGCAAAAAACTGGGGATCGCTTGTGGTGACGAGGTCACTTTTTCGGTTGATGGCCACCCCTATCGCGGTTTCGTCAATCGCATTACCAAACGAGCCACCGTGTTAGTGCGCGACCCAAAGGGGATTCGTTACGATGACGGGAAGAAGTACTCAAAATTCTACGTGCCGCTGACCATGCTGAAACCGGCAGGCTAGTGATCCTAAATAGGTTAAGTCAGGGGTAGCCGAGAGTTTCACTTTGTAAGACTAAATGACTATCCTGAAATCTCGAGTCAGACAGGCGTTTCCACTCTACGACTTGGTTTCGCGATAGTTTTTCTTTTCCCCGATCGACGACACAGACTTCCCAATTCTGAAATTCTGAGCCTCAAGTACTTGGTCGCCGCTGACAATGCGCCTTGAATTACAATTCGATGCATCTCCACTGTGAAGATGCGCAGGTTAGTGAAGTACTTGTTGATCGCGTGCGGTCGTTCAAAAAAAAAATCTTCTCTAAACATAAGAAGTGAAATGCCCTTAATGGTGGATGTTCTTCGGGAAACGCGGTTTGCTGTCCCTCATGAATGCGTTTTGATAGCATCGAAGACACAACATTTTGTGTTGACACACCCAATGACACCGATATATTGACATTTCTTCAGGAGCAGTGGGTAAGGCTTGAGGATTCCCCAGCAACGGCGGGTCTTCCTAAAGGCGGTTAAAGCACCTTTCAATCCCATCTTCTGCATTTCTTGAAGTGCTGGAGGGCAAGTCATCATTGATGACCGATTTGCCCGGGACAGTTGACTGAAGACGCCTTTGGGTAAACCGAATGTCGAAGTGTCACTGTTCCAAGTCAACGGGATGAGACGAAGCTTGCTGCTTTTTGATGTTGTACGGTCCAAGTGACCAAAGGTGTCAACAAAGCTGACCAGACTTCACCAACGGAATGTTTTACGGACAGCAAGAGACGGAATTTTTTGGGACGGAACCTGATTTCTTAAGAAGTCGACATGCTGCGATCTCTCTACTGGGCATCGTAGATCAGCTCGACACGAAATCCTCGATCAGCCAAGCCCCCTCACACCGCTACTTCTGTGCCTACCGGTTGAAACATTAGGCGAACATTTTGACGATCGGAACCCTTTGATGGTTCAGGCGTTATGGAAAATACTTACGGGAGCACGATGGAATGTTAGAGACATCCAATACTTCAAACAACAATACAACCACCGAGATGAACGCAAAGAAGCGTGATGGTCGGATGGTGTCGTTTGATACCGCACTGATCATGCGGGCGATCGAAAAAGCGTTTTGCGCGGAACGCGGTTTTGAAAATGTTGACCAATTAGACGCCGAATTACGGGCGGAAATTTTGGTAATGACGGAAAGTGTTGTTGAGGATATTCAGGAGCAGGCCAGCACTGTAGCAGGCGTTTCTGTTGAGACGATCCAAGACACCGTTGAACGTGAGTTGATGCGAGGAGAGCATTTCTCCGTTGCCCGTCGCTACATTTTGTATCGAGCCGAGCACAACAAGATCCGCCAACTCCGAGCCGAAGAGAACATGGAAAGCGATGAAGCTTTCCCAAGCATGATGGTCACACGTGATGGCCAAATGGAGAATCTTGACTTCGGTCGCTTGCGTGATCAAGTCGATGCAGCTTGCAAAGGCCTTGACACCACGTGTTCGTCTGATGAATTGATTGAAGAGGTCCAGAAGCAATTCTTCAATGGGATCACCCCCAAGGAAATCGGACGATCAATGGTGCTTGCCGCTCGTGCCCGCATCGAGACCGATCCTGAGTACGATAAGGTCGCCGGTCGTTTGGTGTTGAACATCATCTACCACGAGTCGCTCAAGAAGTCAGCGGCCGGCGGCGACTTGAAGCAGCTTTACCGCGACAACTTTTCCGCCTACGTGCAGGAAGGCATTGGCGCCGGACGTTTGGCTGAAAACATGAACTCGTACGATCTTGAGCAATTGGCTGAGGCAATCGATTCGGAGCGTGACGGCCTGTTCCCATACCTTGGGCTTCAGACGATCTACGACCGATACCTATTGCACATCGAAGGCCGTCGCTTTGAGGCTCCCCAGTACTTCTGGATGCGAGTCGCGATGGGCTTGGCGATGGACGAAGCGGACAAAAATGCTCGTGCAATCGAATTTTACAATATCCTTTCGACTTTCCGGTTCACATCAGCCACACCGACACTGTTCAACGCCGGCACGCTGCACCCGCAATTGAGTTCATGTTACCTGAGCACTGTTGCAGATGATTTAGATAGTATTTTCAAAGCCATTGGCGACAACGCAAAACTTTCCAAATGGGCTGGCGGACTGGGCAATGACTGGACCAACGTCCGGGCAACCAATTCGCACATCAAAGGCACCAATGGCCAGAGTCAAGGCGTCATTCCTTTCTTGAAGGTCGTCAGCGACACCGCAGTCGCCGTCAACCAAGGTGGCAAACGCAAGGGAGCTGTTTGCTCGTACTTGGAGACTTGGCACTTGGACGTGGAAGAGTTCTTGGACTTGCGTAAGAACACTGGTGATGATCGTCGTCGAACCCACGACATGCACACGGCCAATTGGATTCCTGATCTATTCATGAAACGTGTCTTTCAGAAGAAAGACTGGACCCTGTTCAGCCCGGAAGAGACACCAGATCTGCACGATTTATGTGGCAAAGCATTCGAAGCGCGATACGAGCACTACGAAGCACAAGCTGCTGAAGGAAAAATCAAGCTCCACCGCTCGGTTCCAGCTGAAGATTTGTGGCGGAAGATGCTAACGCGTGTATTCGAGACCGGACACCCTTGGATCACTTTCAAGGATCCATCCAACATCCGCTCGCCGCAAGACCACGCCGGCGTCGTCCACAGTAGCAACCTTTGCACCGAGATCTTACTGAACACTTCAGCCGACGAGATCGCGGTTTGCAATCTAGGTTCAATCAACATGCTCAACCATGTTACCGATGGCAAACTGGACTTGGAGAAACTTGAGGAGACCGTCAACACGGCCGTCCGGATGCTGGACAACGTGATCGACATCAACTTCTATCCGACTCCAGAAGCCAAGAACGCGAACCAGCGTCACCGTCCTGTCGGCTTGGGCCTGATGGGCTTTCAAGATGCTCTCTCTGCTTGTGGCATCAGCTACGCCAGCGACGAAGGTGTCGAGTTTGCTGATCAAAGCATGGAAGCCATTTCGTACTACGCGATCATGGCATCCAGTCGTCTTGCCGAAGAACGTGGAACTTACTCGTCTTACGAAGGTTCGAAGTGGGATCGCGGGCTGTTCCCGATTGACACGATCAAAATCCTTGAAGAAGAACGCGGCATGGACATCCAGATGGATGACAAAGCGTCAATGGATTGGGAGCCAGTACGGCAGCATGTCGCCAAGCACGGCATGCGAAACAGTAACGTGATGGCCATCGCACCAACGGCGACGATCAGTACGATCATCGGTGTCACGCAGTCCATCGAACCCACTTATAAGCACTTGTTCGTTAAGAGCAACCTGTCGGGTGAGTTCGTTCAGATCAATGTTCGCCTAGTAAACGAACTAAAGGAACGCGATCTTTGGAACGACGACATGCTTGAAGCAATCAAGTACTTCGATGGTGCGTTAGGTGAGATCCC
>CALKXO010000435.1 GCA_938003615.1 uncultured Pirellulaceae bacterium
AATTATTCAGAATCAAAAGCGACCGCGCGCTGATCTGTTTTGGAATAACGAAATTCTGCACACCATCCGCTTAGAGCGACTGGAGTTGCTTGAGCAGTACGCGTCTCCGCAAGCATCGCGATTCCCGGTGTCTTTCCGGTCAGCTTCCAACCATTGGTTTGGACTCTCAGCGCGGTGCCGCGTGTTGATTGTGAACACGGACCTGATGCCAGATCCAAAACGGCGACCGACATCGGTGATGGATTTGCAGGATCCCAACTATGCAGGTAAATGTACGCTGGCGCGTCCGCTATTTGGAACATCCGCCACGCATGCCGCGGTACTGTTTGAGTCGATGGGTGGTCAGAAAGCGAAGGATTTTTTCTGCAGGGTCGCAGCCAATTGTAAAATTCAGGGCGGCAACAAACAGGTGGCTGAAAAAGTGGCTGCGGGCGAGTTTTTGTTTGGGCTGACCGATACCGACGACGCCGTTATCGAACTTGAGAAAGGCCGACCGGTGGCGATTGTGTTTCCCGATCAATTGCCCGATCAGGACGGAGCGCTGCTGATCCCCAACACTTTATGCTTGATCAAGAACGGCCCCAATCCAGTTGCCGCTCGGAGGATCCTCGACCGATTACTTCAGGCTGATGTGGAGACGCGCTTGTCCCAAGGACGCAGCGCCCAGATCCCTTTGGCCATGGACATTGAGGAAGACTCAAGGCTGGCGGATTTGGGAAATTTGAAAGCAATGGAAGCCGACTTTGGTGCGGCGGCGACCCTTTGGCCCGAAGCGGTGAAGGTTTTGGCGGAACTGTTTCCCGTCGGCGGCTAGGGCTAAGCGTTGTCGTCTTTGGTCTCGGCCGGTCGATGGGTTAGCGCTGATGCCTCATCCAATCGCGGATGACTCTCTCGCAGGTAGTCCGCCGTGATCCCAGAACCGCCGTTCATGCCGTCCATGTGCAGTAGTGTTTGGTAGATCGCATGGATAGCCGCGTCCACGTCGAGAGTGTGACCGGATTCTGAAATCGTGTGCATATTGCGGATGGGGAAACCAATCGAAGTGCATGCCGAATCAATCGCTGCCAACACTGCCGCCATTGCGTCGGTGCCCGTGTCGCGTCCCGCCAGTTCATGTTGGACAGGAATATCGTGTTTGAGTGATACTTCGGTAATCATGCTGTTGAGCGCGGCGCTGGTTACGGCGCCATGAGTCAACGTGTAGCCTTCGCCCATCGTCACCGGTTCGTAACGCCGGTCGCCAATTCCGGGAGCCGCCGTAAAATCATGAGCCACATCGACTGCGATTGTCACGTCGGGACGAAAATGTTCAGCCAGCACTCGGCTGCCGAAACGCCCGATCTCTTCGTGTGAGGCAAACGCGCCCAAGTAACGCACGTTTTTTAACGGTGACGATTCGGCGATCAATTTTGCGATTTCGGCGGTGACAAAACAGCCCAGCCCGTTGTCGAGGTACGCGCCGGAGAATGTGTCGGGGGAGAAACCTCGTTCGATCGGCCGGTCGTAAATGATCGGGTCGCCAGGGCGAATTCCGAGAGCCTCGATTTGCCCCTTTTTGTCTTCTCCGTGTATGTGAAGTTCCAAATACATCATTTTGGTTTTGATGCCATCATCGCCGCTGCGAAGTTTGGGGTCGGCAAAGTGGATCGCGCCGATCGCCTCAATGGTGCCGCCCTCGATGGTTCGCCAGTTGCCAGGTGATTCCGGATCTTCGCTGAACAGTTTGACTTTGTGACCGATCAGCGTCGTTGGCAACATGGAATCCGAGTTCACCCAGATCTTTCCATCATCGCCAATACTGCGGACCTGCATGCGGATTTTATCGGCGTGTCCGATGACCATCACAGAAAACGCATCGTCGTTGCCGGGCATCGTATCGACGACTGTGCCCGCGTTGCCTTTGAAGGAGTGAATGGTCCAATCGGCAGGCATGAAAGTCTTGAGGTACGGTTCGAGCACACCCCGGGTCATCGATGCCTCGAGACCAATTGGGCTAGGAGCGTCGAGTATTTCGCGCATCAGCTGGAAGCGCTCGGAAGACATAGATTGTTGCCACGGTTTGGATTTTTCGCTCATGGTCGTCGGTCGCTCTTCGAAAACAGGGCTGTTAGTTTGATCGGGCGTCACAGGCGGTGTAAAATGCCTCGCAACGCTCCCATTTATAATCGAAACAGCTCTCAGCTCGTAGCGGGTTGACCAGATCGAAAAATCCTATCATCCCCAGAACTCTTAGGGCCCGACTTTTGTTTAAAGTGTAGTCTGCTTTTTTCGCTAATCTGATTTTATCACCAACCTGATTTTTACCGTGGCACTTAAATGAATCTTCACCGCCTACTAGTTTTGAGTTTACTTTCCGGTGCTGTCTCGTGGACAGCGGCCTGCCCCGCCCATGCGGTGGACTGGCCCCAATATCGTGGTCCTTCGGCCGATGGTATCGCAGCGGCGACAGACGGCAGTATCAAACCCGAAGGTAAATTGAAGGTGCACTGGAAAGTGCCAACCGCCCTCGGGTTCAGTTCATTTTCGGTTGCAGACGGACGCGTCCTTACGCTGGTATCCGACGGTGATGCTGAAGTCTTGGTTGCTTTGAAAGAGGCATCGGGCAAAGAGATTTGGCGAGCCAAATTGGGATCGAACAAATACCGAGGTGGCGGCGGTGCCGGAACGAAAGACAATCGAGGTGGCGATGGTCCCAGAACGACGCCGACGATTGATGGAGATTTAGTCTACGCATACGACGCGGCTATGAATTTGGCTTGCTTCAACACGGCAGGTGGTTCGGAGGTTTGGAGGCATAACATTGTTGCGGAGTTTGCCGGTCGCAATATCACGTGGCAGAATGCAACGGCTCCAGTGATCCACGAAGAGCTTTTGTTTATTTCCGGTGGCGGACCGGGAGAATCAATGTTGGCTTTCGACAAACGTACAGGAGCAGTCAAATGGAAAACGGGCGATGAAAAAATGACTCACGCCACTCCGGTCATCAGAACGATCAACGGCAAAACGCAGATCATTTTCTACATGCAGTCGGGTTTGGTTTCGGTCAATCCGAAGAACGGCAAAACATTTTGGCGTGCACCATTTGACTATAGAACATCGTCGGCTGCCTCGCCGGTGGTGGAAAACGATCTCGTTTATTGTTCGGCCGGCTACGGTGTGGGGGCAGGTGTATTTCGCGTCAACGATTCTGACAGCCCGGAAGAAATCTGGAAGACGCCAAACCGTTTGATGAACCACTGGAGCACGCCGGTCGTCGTCGACGGACATTTGTATGGAATCTACAAATTCAAAAAATACGGAAGAGCGCCGCTGCAATGTGTGGAGCTGAAGACGGGAGAGATCAAATGGTCGCAGAATAATTTCGGGCCAGGGAACTGTATTCTGGTCGGTGATCAACTGGCCGTGCTGTCCGACGCGGGTGAACTGGTGATCGTCCAAGCGACGCCTGACCAGTACAAGGAACTCGCGCGGGAGAAAGTGCTGGACGGGAAATGTTGGTCAATGCCCGCCTTCAGTGATGGCAAAATTTACATCCGCAGCACGAAGGAAGGAGCCTGTGTCAGTTTTAAGTAAAGGACGAAACTACTTTATGGCACACGATTGTTCTGGATACTCTTCGGCGGTCCACCGTTTAACCAGCGAGCCGTTTTGTGCGATTTCGGATTTGGGTTTCTGCATCGATCGACGGTGTTGATAAGTGCGCGAGAGATCGACGTGGTTGTTCAACACTAGTCGGCTTTCACCCATCTCCCAAGGCAGCACGTAGGCTTCGGCCAGTTCATCGACGCGTCGAAACCACGCGCGACAGGTCTCTGCATCCATTTCGCGCCGAACCAGACGCGTGATCCGCCCCTGAATTTTGTCCCACAGCGAAGGGGCAGGCCATTGATCGGGGCTCAGAGAAAATGTAGCAACGGCGTCGATGATCTGGCTGTCGGTCTTTGGGTTTGATTTTAGATTCTCCGGCAGCGCTGTTAGCATGGCGCGCACAACATCGCCAAAGGGTGCGATCGCGGTAGCGACGTCACGGCCCACGTCTTGATGAGGAAGTCGGATCTCTACGACCCGCGGTTTTGTGGGGCAACTGCAACCGTCATGGTGGTAGTATTCGGCTTGGCTCAATTTGCCAGCAGACGATTTGCCTCTGACTTTGCGGTAGGTAGAATGGTTCGAGTTGACGTTTTTACAGACGACGAGACCTTCGGTTTCGATCAGTTCGAGGAACACGTCGCGCAGGGCCGGCGATAAGAGTTGCTTGTGCAGATAGTCGTCGCCACGTGACGGTGGAATCGCTGTTCCTTCAGTTGGTTTGACTTGGCTGGCCAGACCGTGGATCACCACTCCAAACCGATGCGGTCGAGATATTTCGAATTGGACATCGCCCAAGGTTAGTGTGGAAGATGTTAGTGTGGAAGATGCTTGTGTCGCGGGGGATAAAGAAGCCATCGTCGTTTCCGAGTTGTTCGTTTCCGTTGGATATGCTGGATCAAACTATATGACAATCATGCCCGATAGGACAGAAATGTCAGAGGAGAATGACGGAAATTTTCGAGTTATCTATGCCACGTGGCCGACGGATAAAGAGGTGCTGTATGCTGTGCGACATCGAGTGTTTGTCCTCGAGCAGCAGGTGCCGGAGGCCGAGGAATGGGTTGGTGATGACGATCAGTTTACTGCGGTGGTGGCCATCAACCAGAAACACCAACCGATCGGCACGGGGCGTATTTCAGCCGACGGAGTGATTGGAAGAATGGCTGTGTTGAAAGAGTGGCGAGGGAAGGGAGTGGGGGCGGCGATTCTGGAAAAGCTGATTCAATTTGGTCGTCAATCAGGCCAGAAGCAGTTCACGCTTTCATCTCAGGTCCACGCGATTCCGTTTTATGAGTCACATGGGTTCGTGGCTGAGGGGCCCGTGTATTTGGATGCTGGGATTGAGCATCGAAGTATGAAACGCGACTCTAGCCCCTGAAGCGCGGTCTGTTGGAAGCGCGGTCTGTTGGAAGTGAAGGCACCATTTAGAGAAGCTTCCAACTCAGTTCAAGAGAGTTCGGTGTCAGGGAAGTTGTTTGCGGCAGGATCTGCGATTGAATCTAAGCTCGGTTTCGTTTCTTCAAGTAAGTGGCTGACGATTTCAGTCGCGATTTAAGGTTCGAAGTTTGTTGAGCTTGAGGGCGATAACTTCTTTACGTCCGAGTTTTGAAGATTCCACCAAACGCTCGATCTCTTCGTCAGGGGCATCCATTACGATTGCCATTAGACTTGTGAATAGAATCCCAAGCCCTAGCAAAACGGGATGAAGTCGATCCATCGAAAGTTGGCTGACTTGGGTTGGCTGCCGCATCCAGTGGCTTGGCGTTTGCCAGCCCATGGTGGTGTACCGCAGTTCGTTGCAAACTTTTACAGGCCGCGTCGATTCGATATTTTGAGCCTTTGTTTGAGCCTTTGGGACCGAGACTTCCGAGCCCGTCACAACGACAGCAGTTGGATGAGGCGTTGAATGAAGATCTGTCGCAGCGGTTTTCACATACATGAAGGCCACGACACACAGCAGGACCCAGCAACAGAATCCAGCGCTAATTAACACGATCGACATGGCGGATTTCAGGAACGCAAGAGATTGATTTCTAATCATGGAAACCTGTTGTTGGGTCGAAGAAAGTGATTTTGATGGCATGGGCATTGGGTTGGTGTTCGTCGACTTGCTGGGTCGGTGAGCTGGCTGCCTCTGATCTTTTACAAAGCAAGCACGATGCCAAGTGTGTGGGTGGAGTGGGCTGAGCGTCCTTCGGCGATTGGAAATCTGCATAATTTCGAGGAAATTGCCCAACTTGTCTTGAGAAACTGTCCAATGCTTGGCCGGCCGGACTTTCGAGATGAGGCACAAAAGCAACGCGCACGACGTCCAATGTTGCCTGAGAACGACCGTGTCGCCAATTTTCAACGGCTTGGCAGTAGGGAGAGAAGCGTGCTTGGCTGTGTCGCTGCCTACGGACGATCAACAAGACTTTGCCAGATTTTGCTCGTGAGTTCGATCTCCGGGAACAGAATCGAGCTGCATTGGGTCGCTATGGCCGCCCATGGGGTCAATTGACCCGTGAAAACCCGTTTTTCCAAAAGCAACGGTCTATATTTTCAGTCGCCGTAGGATAATAATGGAAAAAATGGCGGTTGCCAAGTTGGTAAAGATTTGGATTTTGCGGATTGGGCGAGCCGCTGGAAGACAAAGTCTTGAGGTCAAGTTTACCCGCCAAGCGTTCGACCTTTTTAGTAGTTCTATTCGACGACTCCAGGACACTCAAATCCGTGAAAACCACCAAAAAAGAATCTAAACCTGCACCCGAAGAAAACGGCGCCGCCGAAAGTACAGCTCAAGCATCTGGTGGGAAAACGGCCCACGATCAGGCACAAGACGATGCCGTCGAAAGAATGGTCGCTCGGTTCACGGTCAAGCAAGAAGAACAACCTGTCGACAAGCTGTTTCGAGCATTGGTGAAACTAGAGGGCAGCGACCTGCACCTGAAAGTTGGCAAGCCGCCTATCGTGCGCGTCAACGGAACGCTCAAGCCGCTCAACCGTGGTCCCATCGAAATGGAGGAAATGGCCCGACTGCTGTTTCCAATGATGAACGAGCGGAACCGGCAGATCTTCGACGAAGAAGGCGGCGCGGATTTCGCGTATGTCGTCGATGTGGACGGAACGTCTTGGCGTTTCCGCGTTAACATGCTTCAGCAGTTGGGCAAGATCGGACTCGTAGCGCGGCGTGTTAATAATCACATTCCCAATTTCGAGGGTTTGTACCTGCCGCCAAAAGTAGAGACGCTGTGTCACTTCGATCAGGGTATGATCCTGCTGGCGGGCGTGACGGGTTCCGGAAAAAGTACCACCATCGCGTCGATGCTGAACTATATCAATCGCAACTACTCCAAGCACATTTTGACGCTGGAAGATCCGATTGAATTCGTGTTCACCGATGACAAGTGCCTGATTAATCAACGAGAAGTCGGTATTGATGTGGTTGACTTTGGCGTCGGAATGAAGCACGCTGTGCGTGAAGACCCTGACATTATCCTCGTGGGTGAGCTTCGCGATGAAGAGACTTTCATGACCGCGATTCATGCTGCGGAAACCGGTCACCTCGTGTTTGGCACGATCCACGCATCGAATGCTCCGTCGACCATTGGTCGTATTTTGGACCTTTTCCCCGAAGAACTGCATGGTGCAATTCGCAATGCGATTGCGATGAACATGAAAGCCATCGTGGCTCAGAAGCTGCTCAAATCGATCAAGCCTGGCGTCGGTCGCGTGCCGACGTGTGAGATCATGACTTTCAATCCGACGATCAGAAAGTTGATCCTAGAGGAGGGCGACCACAAACTGTCCGACGCGATTCGCATCGGTGAAGAAGAAGGCATGCAGGACTTTACTAAGAGCCTTAAAGGGTTGATCGATGACAACCTGATTGATCGTCCGACAGCGTTCCAGGTCGCGCCGAACAAGGAAGAGCTCAAGATGAAGCTCAAAGGCATCAACGTATCACAGCCTGGAATCATTTAATGAGCCGACGATTGTTTTCCCGCGCGTCAAAGCACATTGTCCTATCCCTGTTGTCCGTTGCGATCATTGGATGGTTGGCTTGCGCTAATGCGAACGCTGATGTGGGCGTTAATACGAACGTTGATGTGGGCGACTCTGGCATCCCGGAAGTCACCCAAGTTGTGTCATCTCACGTCGTTCAGTCGGCACCCATCGAATCGGCACAGCACTGCTTAGTAGCCTCGGTGGGCGTTCATTCTGTCTTGGTACGTCCGACCTCGATGCTGTTTGTGGCGGCCAAAGCTACCGGCGGCGGGTATTTTTCCTGGTGGAAACTACTGCTGATTGTGGTGACCTACCTTGTCTGGGTGAAGAGTGCGGACTGGGTGAATCAAGATGTAGTGAAGATCGAAAAAGAGGCGGAGCTCAATGCGGTCACTTGGAATGTCGTTGGCGTATTGGTAATGCTGGCCGGATTTTTTGCTGCGATATCGATACCGATGTTCTGGATAGGTTATCCGCTAATGTTGATCGCAACTTTGGCTCCGTTGTTGTTCTATTGGATCGTGCGGAAGGGAAAGCTCAAGGAAAGCCAAGTACTGCGGCGAAAGCTGAACCCCAAGAAGTACGAGAACGAATCCTCTGAACAGTTGACTCAGGATTTGGGTGTGGCAATGAGTATCAATGCCGCCGGCGAGAGTGACAGTGATCGCAAAGCGGCGCTAATTAAAGCGCGTCGATCATCGGGGTTCGTCGATTTCAAAGAGCTACTACATCAGGGAATGCTCAAACGCGCCGATCTGATTCAGATCGATTACACACAAACCCAAGCGGCCCCTCGTCTGTTTGTTGACGGAACTTGGCACGCGTTGCCGAATATGGACCGTGCCAAAGGTGACGCACTACTGTTCAGCCTTAAGAGTGTCGCCGGGCTTGATCCAGAGGAGCGAAGGAAAAAGCAGGCTGGAGATTTCTCGCTGAAGTCGGAGATAGGCAAAGCGAACCTGCATGTTACCTCCAAGGGAGTGAAGGCTGGCGAACGCGTGCGTGTCACCTACGTTCAGTCGAAGGATATTCTAACGTTGCCGAATTTGGGAATGTTCCCATCAATGGCCAAGAGTTTTGTTGGTGGACTAAATCGTCCCGGAATCTGTATTGTGTCAGCGCCGCCTACTCACGGGCTAACGGCGACATGGCAAGGGATGTTGGTAACGGTGGATCGATTGACGCGCGACTGTATTGTGGCGATGGACGATCAAGAAACTGAAAGTTCAATTGAAAACATTACGCCCAAAGAGTTCGGTTCCGATGATACGGCTGCCGCTTTTTTAAAGAAAACGCTAAACGCGCAGCCCGACGCGATTGCCGTTCCGCGGGTTCCATCGCCAGAATTTATGGATCTGTTGAGCCTTGAGGCCAATAGCCAGCAACGCTCGGTCTGGATGCGAGTTCAAGCGTTTTCGGCGTCGGAGGCATTACTGAAGACCTACGCACTGGCTGGCAATCGCGGCGATTTTCGTGAGGCGGTGAAATACGTCACCTGTCAGCGACTGGTCCGGCGGCTTTGCGATCACTGTAAAACGGAAGTTCCTGTTCCACCCAAGACGATCCAGAAGCTTGGCGGAGACCCGTCGAAGATCAAGACGCTGTCTAAACAGTGGCAATTGCCGCCACCGGAACAGCGCGTAGACGAGAATGGAAATCCGATCGAGTTTCCCCCGTGTGGTGTTTGTGGCGGGATCGGATATATCGGGCGGATCGGAGTCTTTGAAATGATCAAAGTCAACGACGCGATACGCGCGGCGCTCAAGAAGACACCCAAGGTGGCTGCCATTGAGGCTGCCGCCAAAGAATCCAAGGCCAAGAAAACAATGCAGTCTAGCGCCTATCAGTTAGTGCTGATGGGTGTGACTTCTATCCAAGAAGTCCAGAATGTGCTCAACAAGAAGTAAGAGTTTTTATGTCGTTTGATGAAGAATATGATCGGCCGCCTGTCACGTTTGTTCCCGTGGGACAAGACGACGAGGAGCGCGAGGAAAATCTGGAGATGGTCAGGCCGTCTCCGGGCTATTTTACATCCTCGGTGCTGATCGCTGACGCCATCATCAAGCGATCGCAAGTTACCGTGCTGGATTATTCGGCCAATCAGGTCACCGTGCGTTACCAGATCGATGGCATCTGGCACGCTGGAAATCCAATGGATCGCGAGACGGGCGATTACATGCTGGCCACGCTCAAGCAGCTTGCCGGAATGGACTATCGCGATCGGCGAAATCGTCAGACAGGAAGTTTCAGCACCGAATTTCAGAAAGCCAAGCAGAAGGTCCGGATCGTTTCCCAGGGTGTAGCCACCGGTGAACGGGTGATCCTTTATCTGACTTGGAAGAAAGACACTATTGAAACGATCGCCGATCTGGGGATGCGCGAGAGTATGCAAAAGCAACTGAAGGAGTTGCTGCGGTTCGACGCCAAGGGAATGTTGCTGATTTCTGGGAAATCCGGGGAAGGCTACACCTCTGTATGGCGCGGCGTACTTAATGCGTGCGACAGGCTGACACGCGACTTTTTCGTTATCGAAGAGGAGGCGCTCGTTGAGGAAGAAGTGATCAATTTTGGGTCGATCACGTTTGATTCCGGCAAAGGGGAAACCGCGATGTCTCCTCTACCTAAGTTGTTGTTGCGGGAGCCCAACGTGCTGGCGTTCAACGATTTGCCAGACGGAAAAACAGTAAACGAGATCTGCGATGTCTCCAACGAGCATGACATCCCCGTCTATGTCCGCGCGCAAGGGAGGAACTGCATCGATGCGATTAGACGCGTTGCGAAATTGCAGCCGGATCTAAACAAGTTTGCCAAATTACTGAACTTCGTTGTTTGCATGAGAACCGTTAGGCGATTGTGTCCGAAGTGCCGTGTTGAGTATCCACCGCACCCGAAGTTACTGAAGAAGCTTGGTTTGCCTGTCGGGCGAGTCGGCAGTCTCTTTCAGCCAATGATCTATCGTGAAGGGATGCTCGATGAGGACGAGGAAGAGGTCCAGCCATGCGAACATTGCAGCGGAATTGGCTACAAGAATCTTACAGGAATTTTTGAATTGCTTACGGTGAACGACGAATTGAAAAAGGCGATCGCGAATAAAGCTGATTCAAAAACTTTGAAGGAAATTGCGGCTGCCAATCGTCACGTGTCTATGCGACAGGAAGGTGCGATTCTGGTCGCCAAGGGAGCGACCTCCGTCGAAGAACTTCAGCGCGTCCTCGCGGCGAAATAAACGTGCAGTAAATTAGAAGATCAGCGGTGAAATAGTCCGCCGCCAACACGCAAACAGATATCACTCAACAATAAACTTGATCCCACAATGATTGTTTTACTTGTCCTGCTCGTTTTCGCAGCTGTTGTCGCCAGTACTTGGTGGTTCGGCATCTGGAATAATGTACTGACGCTGATCAATTTATTGTTGGCAGGATTGATCGCGTCGGGGTTCTACGAGAATGTCGCCGTCGCGTTCGACAAGAACGTCCCGGATTTGAAAAATGTCGCGAGTTTCGTTTCGGTTTGGCTGACATTTGCTGTCAGTTTCATTGTATTACGTGTTGTGACGGACATAATCTCTAGCAAGAAACTGAAATTCGATAAAACCACTGAACTCGTTGGCCAGTCGGTGCTGTCGGTGTGGATCGCCAGTGTCTTTGTTGCGTTCATGCTGTTCACATTGCACCTGTCTCCCGTGCCACCGGACACATTTCAGTCAGATCCGGCCTCTTCCACGTTAGCAATTGGGCCGGACCGATTGTGGTTGGCGTTTGTTCAAAGCCGCTCACGCGGAGCACTAGCGACGTCCAAAGAAAAGAATTTTCTTTCTAGCAAATTCAGCGGCGATACCCATCCTGAAGACGCGGAACTTGACGCGCGCGTGTTCGATGCTGAGGGAAGTTTTATCCCCAACAACGTGATTCGCCGGCAACGGTTAGCCGAACGTAAGACACTGGTCAACTTTTGAGCCTTCGGCAAACCAAGGACTTGATGGTTCTGGGGCGGCCTAAGTTCCCAGCACCTGCCCTGCAGAAGGCGGGTTGCCTCGTAAGTAGTCGGCGACGGGCATTGGTTTTTTGCCTGCAGGTTGGACCCTGATTAGCGACAGCTGTCCCGCTCCAGTTTGGACAATCAAGTTTTGCTTGTCGGACAAGATCACCTCGCCAGGTGCGAATGGTTCTTTCTGCGGCTGTTCCGTACTGACAACAGCGGCTTGATGAATGATCAGCCGGATCTCATTCTTTCCTTCGGGCGTCCAAGACGTAAACGTCCCCGGCCAAGGTTGAAAGGCTCGTATTTGATTGACGATATCGGCCGCGCTTCTTTTAAAGTCAATGTTGCCGTCGGTTCGTTTTAGCCGCGGGGCTTTGGTGGCAGATTTTTGATCCTGAATTTCCCCAATTGGGCTTTGCCCGTCCCATTGTTCAAGCATCGCGATGGAATCCATCACACACTTCACGCCCAGTTGGGCCAGGCGCGGTTCGATTGATTCGGTGGTCTCCAAGGGGCCGATCGGCGTTGAGGCGCGGGTTAGACAGGGGCCCCCATCGAGTCGAGGTGTCATGTGAATAATCGTGACTCCGGTTTCCTCATCGCCGTTATAGATTGCCCAGTGAATTGGCGCTGCCCCTCGGTATTTCGGCAATAAGGAACCATGTAAATTGATCCCACCAAACTTAGCCGCGGCTAGAGCATCGCGTGACATGATTTGGCCGTAGTCACATACGACAAACAAATCGGCTTTGAATGCCACCAATTGGTCGACGACTTCCTGTTGGTTGACATCGACCGGATCAAGAATGGCTAGGTCCCGAGCGACGCCTAGGTCGCGTGTGGGGTTTTCGGCCGTTTTTCGACGTTTGCCCGAATTGGCGATGGGTCGAGTCACCAGCGCGACGACTTCGTGCGATGAGTCGATCAGGGCTTCAAACGAGGGCACAGCAAATGGCCCGGTTCCGAAGAGTACAATTCGCATTGATGGCTGCCTTTGTTGAGGCACTTTCTATGTGGGATTGAAATGGACTAAGGGTAGCCGAAGTCACCAGGCTTTGGATGATCCTCTGGCAAATTCGCCAATCTCTTGCGAGATCGGCTACGAAAAAGTCAACTTGGTCATCGAATCGGAATTTACTAGCTGCAGTAGCGTTTTTCGATGTCTTTAATGTATCTGGTGATTTCTTCGTCAGATCCGATGGTGCCAGCAGCACGAGCGGCTTCGAATTCCAGTTCAAACTCCTCAATTTCGCCCTCGATCAAGCGCTTTTCCGATGCGGAAATTCGATCGATAAACATGACCCCCTTAATATGGTCGTATTCATGCTGGATCACTCGCGCTAGGAAGCCTTTGAAGGTTTGGTCGATTGGTCTTCCCGACAAATCGTATGCAGAGACGTGAATTTGGTCAGGGCGGCTGACCATGGCCTCAACGCCCGCCAAGCTTAAACAGCCTTCATTCGCTTCAGCGGAACCCTTTGGGGCGGAGACGACGGGGTTAATGAACACCATTTCCTCTCCCTTACCTTTTTCCGCGGCAAGGTTGATAACAAACATCTGCAGTGGCAGATTAACTTGGTTGGCCGCCAGTCCAATACCCTTGGCTTTGTACATTAAATCGAACATTTCAGTAACGATTTGCTGTAGCTCCGAGTCCACCCGCGTAATGGGCTTGGACGGGTGGCGAAGTGTCGGATGTGGAAAGTTGATAATTTCCAAGGCGTCAAGCTCCAGGACAGAATAAAAAAAATGGTCAATAAAATTTGCTAATCGGAGTGGCCCAATCTCGGCCATAGTTGGCAGTATCGTCTCTTTTTCCAAATCGCACGTAAACGGAAATATGTCTTGCGGAATGGTAGTTGACAACGCCAGTGTTTGCTGCGCGATGTGGAAAAATAAGCGAAAATGCAGACTCAGCTTTGAGGTGTTTTTTTGAAAATAAATCGAGAAGCTGTTAACGGGAGCAGCGGTGATAGCTTGTCAAGCGAAAAATAATTTTGTTGAAAAATTCTTGCCGCACAAAATCAATTCAATTTGCTTGACAAGTATTCGATCATTCCCAAAATGGCCATTCACGTTCGAAACATGAATCGCCATTTGAAGAACCTAGACTTCTTGCATTTTCGCAAGCCGTCCATCGAGTCCTCATTCGGTGCAAACACGCCAGACGGTGTTGCTTCGTTCGTCCAACCAACTTTCACTTCTGTCTATGTCAATTTCCAGTCGTCTATCATACCCAATAACGGTGTATTGATGAAACAGTGCTGCGTCATGTCGGGGCTATTTGTGGCAGTTCACACACCAAGTTTTTACAAGCACTTTTAGAACTGGATACTCGCATAAGGGTGGCGGCGACTGAGGGAAACGATAGTCGACGACATAGTCGTGGAGCGGATTCCACACCCAATTTTTAGCGGTTTTGACTCCTTAATTTTCCTTGGAGGGTGATGTAGAGAGTTGAAAACCCGAGGTTCAAGCAAAGGAATTGCTGCACACCGGTAAATGACCGTCCTTGTTTCAGGATTGGGAAGGGTCATTTTAACGGATCGCAGGAGGGGGTTCCGTGGTGTCACAGTTGGGCGATTTGTCTAACGCAAGCGACGGTTGGCATGATGCTTGACCGTCGTTTTTTCGTTTCTGGGGAGAGCTTCGATGGTGCAGTGTCTGGTTGGATTTGGCAGCAATACTGGCGACCTGCAATCGTGGTTCGAGCAAACCATTGGTCTGCTGGAAGGGCATTCAGAAATCGAGCGGCTGAAGTATTCGCCGCCTGTTCGAACCAAAGCCGTCTTGGGTGAATCGGCTATCTCGGCAAAGCCAACCGTTACTCAACAGCCAGACACCGATCAACCAGACGATCTCTCGTTAGGTTCTGAGTATCTCAACAGCGTCATTTCACTGGAGACCAACCTCGATGCAAAACGGCTGTTTGAATTGACTCGGCAGATTGAAACAGACCTTGGTCGCGTGCGGTCCGGTCGTTGGACAGCCCGAACGGTTGACTTGGATATTCTGTTGTTCGGCGATCAGGTGATTGAAACAGATCATCTGACAATTCCCCATCCCCGAATGTCGTTTCGGCGATTCGTACTTCAAGGTGCCGTTGAGGTTGCGCCTGAGATGGTCCATCCTCACTCGCAAGTGACGCTCGCCGCATTGTGGGATCGGATTTGTTCGGGGCCTCGGAAGGTGCTGTGGTTGGCCAGCGACCCTCAGAAATACGATGAAGCGCGGCAGATCAAAGATGTTTTAACCAAGGCGTTAGATGGCCCTTTTTCTCCCGGACCAAAATGTTGGGACATCGTTGTCCACGAGCATGCTTCGGTGGAAGAGTTGAAGCAACATCAAATCGCTGCCGAAGCATGTTCCTTGCTGCTGTATGAGGGAGAAGGAAAAAAGTTTCATGAAACGGCACGCTGGTTTGGTGGACCCGTATTGAATTTGATCAATTGCCATCCGTCGTTCCTCAGACGCGAGATCGTGGCTGCCGTTGAAGCAATGTTCTAATTGAAGCAATGTTCTAATCAGGGCAATGTTTCAATCGTCTGAGACTGGGCGTTGAGAGGCTGGATTTAAGAGCAATAGGAAGCCATAATGGTCGGCAGTGCCGATCGCGTTGCGATCACGATTCATCCCGGGTTTCAATTTTAGAGTTGAAACCAACAGGCCATCGCTGACCCTACAGCCCTGCCCAATTTACCCTCGAAAGCCCATTCATGAACATCGTCGTCGCCAGTAGCGAAGTCGTCCCTTTTGCCAAAACGGGTGGTCTGGCAGATGTCTGCGGAGCTCTTCCTCAACAATTGTCTGCGTTGGGCCATCAGGTGAGTGTTTTCCTTCCCGGCTATCGCACGGTCGTCTACGGAGACTTTGAACTGCATGAATTGGGGATCAAGCTTGAAATACCGCTTGGAAACAAGGTCATCGAGGGGAAGTTGCTTCGCACGACTCTTCCTAACAGCGCGGTTCCTGTTTATGTGGTATCTCAGGATGAGTATTTTGACCGGGAGGCGTTGTACGGTGAAAAGGGAAGTGACTATGCGGACAACTGCGAGCGGTTTGTGTTTTTCAGCCGCAGTGTCCTAGAGGCCGTGCGGATATTGGATTTGAAGCCCGACATTATTCATGCCAACGATTGGCAGACAGGTCTGATTCCGGCGTTGCTGAAAGAAGAGTACAGCTCAAATCCGCTGTATGAGAACATTGCGTCACTGATCACCATTCACAACCTTGCCTACCAAGGAGTCTTTCCTGCAGATCAGATGGCGTTGACGGGTTTGGATTGGAAACATTTCACTCAATCCGAAATGGAATACTGGGGACAGCTGAATTTGTTGAAGACCGGTATCGTTTTCGCCGATGCGATCAACACGGTCAGTCCGACCTACGCCAAAGAAATTCAGACGGCCGAACAGGGCTGCGGCCTAGAGGGTGTGTTGGTCGAGCGGTCGGATTGTCTCTCGGGAATTCTTAATGGTACCGATACGGGAGTATGGAATCCGGAAACCGACACGCTGATCCCGGCCAATTTCTCGGCCGACAATTGGCCGCAGGGTAAGGTGATCTGCAAACAGCATTTACAGAAGTTGTTTGGACTTGAGGAAGACGCCAACAAGCCACTGATTGGAATTGTGGGCCGCCTTGCGTCGCAGAAGGGGTGGGCGATGATCTTGCAAGTCATGAAACAGTGGCTTGATGATCGAGATGTCCAGTGGGTCGTGCTGGGAACCGGCGACCCCGACTATCACACGATCTTGACCAGCCTGTATCAGACGCATCCGCACAAACTAGGATTGCGTTTGGGATTTTCTAACGAACTGGCTCATCAAATCGAAGCTGGTTCGGATATGTTTCTGATGCCAAGCCAGTATGAGCCTTGTGGACTAAACCAGATGTATAGCATGGCCTACGGTACCGTGCCTGTCGTTCGCAAAACGGGCGGGCTTGCCGACACGGTAACGGATGCCGACCATTCTCAAGAGACTGGAGTCCAACCTGGGCCAGCCAACGGATTCGTGTTTGAAGAATTTGAAACGCAGGCGTTGGAGGCTGCGATCAATCGCGCAGTCGATGTTTATTGCCACGACAAAGAGAGATGGAGGGAGTTGGTTGCCGCCGGCATGCGGCATGATTGGTCATGGGCCGCTAGTGCTAAAGACTATCAGCAACTGTACGAGCAAACGATTGCGAAAAAACGATCGTAACAACGCGTTGGCAGCGCTAGCCCAATGGCAATCACGTTGAACATGGGGCTTTTAAACGTTTTTACCGACTGTATGACCGCCATCAGCAAAGGTTGACGGTGGCGATGAGTCTGATATCGTTTTTTTCATTGCGAATTGCTTGGGCCGTGTTTAAATTGGAAAGGTTCCCCACCGCCCGTCCTTTCCTTCAGGCTTCTATGTCAGATTTGCGATTCGATCCTGTTTCCGGTCAGTGGGCGCTGATTGCTCCGCACCGGGAACACCGTCCGGTGGAACTGTTGCCGGTCGAGGAAGTTCGCAAACGGAGTGTTTGTCCCTTTTGTGGTGGCAACGAATCGGAAACGCCGGAAGCGCTGGCTGTCTATGATTCAAAAGGCGCAGCGTTGAAGACAAGTGATCCTGCCGGCAAGCAATGGTTGTCGCGCGTTGTGCCAAACAAGTATGCTTCTTTTGGGTCAGCCGACGTTGAAAGCAATGGCCACGCAGCTGCTCCTTGTCACCATCGTGGCCCGTTTATTGCGTCGTCACTTCCGGGGCCTCAAGAATTAGTTATTCCAACACCTCGCCACGTCAGTTCGCTGTCGGAGCTTAATGATCTTGAGACGCATGTGCTCTGGCAAGCGGCCCAAGACAGAATTGCTTTGATGCATGCCGGTGGACAAGCGCGGCATGCGATGTTGTTTATGAACTGCCGGTCTCAGGCCGGTGCTTCTCTGGAGCACGTTCACGTTCAGCTGATGGGAACTCCCGTCGTGACCGACTATTTGGCTGGTCGGGTGCAACGAAATCGGGATTGCTTGCAGCGCGAAAACAAAACACTAGTCGAATCGATCGTTGCATGGGAACTGCAAGAAAACCATCGCATCGTCAGTCGTTCAGAAAACTTTACGGTGTTGTGCCCCTTCGCCAGTCGGTTTGCTTACCAAACTTGGATCGTGCCGAACCAGCGAGATGTATCATTTGTTGATCTGGATATGCAGCAAAGAAATGAACTGGGCCTGCTGTGCCGGACCATGACGGGGCGGCTAGAACAGCAGCTTAATAATCCGTCCTACAATATGCTCTTGCAAATCGCACCGTTTGAAGAATCGGCGGACGATCACTGGTACGTGGAAATTCTACCTCGCACCACACGTTCGGCCGGTTTTGAATTGGGCACGGATCTTTGGGTCAATCCGATGCCACCGGAACTGGCAGCCGAGCACCTGCGCACGTCGTAAGCCAGCGAACATTCTCCACCGGCCAAAATCCGATGGGTGAAAGCCGCTACGATTAAGAACTATCGCCAAAAAGAACCGATCCCGAAGAAGAACCGATCCCGAAACCGCGTCGTAGATTGGACCTTTCTGTCCGACCCAAGGTTTCAAGATAGGTACTAAGCTAAGCTAGTGTCTGTCGGTAAACCTATCTTGACCTAGTTTCGGTTTGCCGGAAGGTCCAATTTTGGATGAGTTTTTTGATGGCGACAGGGGAAGGTCGGGCTTTGGGCTGTCAAACAGGTAATTTCCGTCGGTCCAGCGC